>NZ_JACOOP010000003.1:0-120454 GCF_014287725.1 Clostridium sp. NSJ-49
GGATTTCTACCTAATGTAGAGTATGTTTTATATAAATCTGTAAAATCTAATCCCTCCGTAACTTCAAATAGCAATCTTACTGAATCATCTTCACTTGGTATAAAAGGAACCTGTAATGCAAATCCTATTTGTTGCATAGGAATCACATTTTTTGTGAAGTTTTTCATATTATTACTATGCGCAAAAAAGGAAGTTCAAATTCGAACTTCCTTTTCTTTATCGGCAAATATCAAATTTTTTTTGATACAGCCCCTTCTATTATTTTAATATTATTTTAAGCAAATAGTATCATTGCAATTTATACAAGGTTCAACGTGAACAGTTATACCTTTTATAAAACTCATCTTTTCAAGTAAACATTTTTCTAAATTATTAGCTATTTCATGGCCTTCAAAAACAGTTAGATTTTTATCAACGCAAATAGTTAAATCTAAATATGCCATAGCTCCATGCTTTCTAGATTTAAGCTCACCTAAGTGAATAACTCCATCAGTTTCTTTAGCTATTTCAATTATTTTAGATTCTTCTTCCTCACTTATAGAACAATCCATAAGCTCATTAGCTGAATCTTTAAATATATCAAAACCAACCTTAGCAACAAAAAGTGCAACTACTATAGCAGCAATAGGATCTAAAGCTTTAAAACCTAACATTGAACCACCAATTCCTATAAAAGCTGCAATAGAAGATAATGCATCTGATCTATGATGCCAAGCATCGGCTTTTAATGATGGTGAGTTAATTTTTTTAGCTACTTTAATAGTTATTCTATATTGATATTCTTTTATAGCTATAGAAATAACTGATACTATTAGAGGTAAAATAGTTGGAATTTTAACTTGATCTAAGTGAAACAATGATTTAACTCCATTAAAACCTATTTTAAGTGAAACATATATTAGTAAAATTGAAAGCAAAAATGAAACTAGAGTTTCGGCTTTTTCATGACCATAATTATGACCTTTATCATTTGGAGTTTTTGATATCTTATTTCCTATCAAAACTCCTATGGAGCTTATTATATCTGATGCTGAATGCATTGCATCAGCAATCATTGAACTAGATCTACCTAAAATACCAGCAAATATTTTTATTATAGTTAATATTACATTCCATAGAATGGAGAGCATAGTGACTTTATTAGCCTCGTCAAATCGAGTATTCATATAAACCTCCGATAAACTAATTTCAATTGATATTTAAATAATAATATAAAATCCTTAGTAAAACAAGAGTTTATTCTCAATTATAATTATCAATTGAGAATAAGACTTGTTATATAAAAGTTAGTTTTGTTTAAATTTTTCAAGATTACCATTACAATTGTTAATGTTATCAATATGATAAAAATTATGTGAAAAAAAATATAAAAAAATATAAAAAATATGTTGACAGTATAAAACACCGCTGATATAATAATTCTTGTAACACGGAGAGATGGTCGAGTTGGTTTAAGGCACCGGTCTTGAAAACCGGCGTGCGTGTGAGCGTACCGTGGGTTCGAATCCCACTCTCTCCGCCAAAAGTGGAGAATTACTCAAGTGGCTAAAGAGGCTCCCCTGCTAAGGGAGTAGGCTGGGTTAAACCGGTGCGAGAGTTCGAATCTCTTGTTCTCCGCCAAGCAGCATCTAATAAGATGCTGTTTTTTTGTGTCCAAAAAATTTATTATAAATTTTACTAAAGGATTATACTAACAATTGTAAACGTAATGTTAAAATGGTATACTTAAAATTATTAAAGTGTAAATTAAGTGGAGGGGATATTATATGGAAAAAAAATATGTTGTAGGTGTAGATTTAGGTGGGACTAAAATATACACAGCTCTAGTAGATTTAGAAGGAAATATAATAAACGAAAAAATAGTTGAAACTCTTGCTGAAGAAGGCGAAGAAGCAGTTGCTGGAAGAATTATAAACACTATAGATTCTGTTATAGCTGGGGTAGATAAAGATTTAATAAAAGCTATCGGAATAGGCTCACCAGGACCTTTAGATGCTAAAAAAGGGATAATAATTGAAACATCTAATTTACCATTTAAAAATTTTGAAATAGTTAATGTTTTAAAGGAAAGATATGATTTACCAACTTATTTAGATAATGATGCAAATGTTGCTACATTAGCAGAATTTATGTTTGGTGCTGGAAAAGGTACTGAAAATATGGTTTATATAACTGTAAGTACTGGAATCGGTGGTGGAGCAATCATCAATGGAAAATTATATAGAGGAAATACAGCTAATGCTTTAGAAGTAGGTCATATGACTGTAAGCAAAGAAGGTCCAAGATGTGGTTGTGGAAATGTTGGATGTGCAGAAAGCTTTGCTTCAGGTACTGCAATAGGAAAGAGAGCAAAGGAAGCTGTTGCTAGTAAAGTAGTTACTTCTTTAAAGAAATATAATAATGTTACAGCTAAGGAAGTATTTATAGAGGCTGCTGAAGGAGATGCAGAAGCTAAGAGAATATTAGACAGTGCTTTATATTACTTAGGAATTACAGTAGGAAATGTAATGAGCCACTTAGACCCAGAAAAAGTTGTTATGGGTGGTGGAGTAATTAACGGTGGAGATATAGTTCTTGAAACTGTTAAGAAAGTAGTTGCAGAAAGATGCCTAAGTGTATTTGCAGAAAACTGTTCAATAGAAAAAGCTAAGCTTGGAGGACAAGCGGGAGTACTAGGAGCTGCGGCGTTAGCAATAACAGAAAAATAATATTATATATAATAAGGAGCAAGGTTTATACCTTGCTCTTTTTTATAGTAAAATAAATATATAAATTGGTTAGTTTAGTGAAGGTTAGGAAAGTATTAAAATATAAGATTAAAAGGAGTTATTTATGAGTATTAGATTTATATTTGGTAGAGCAGGTACTGGAAAAAGTAAGTTCTGCTTAGATCAGATAAGAAAAAAGATAGACAATGATGATGATAATAAGTTAATTCTCCTTGTTCCAGAGCAGTATACATTTCAAAGTGAAAAAAAGTTATTAAGTGAAATAGGAGAAAGAGCATTACTTAGGGCTGAGGTTTTAAGCTTTAAAAGAATGGCTAATAGAGTTTTTGATGAATGTGGTGGAAGGACAAATAAGATAGTTAGTGATTCGGGTAAAAACATGCTTATTTATAAGCTTTTAAAAGAAAAAGGTGATGACCTTAAATACTTTAATAGAATAAGTAAGCAACAAGGATTTATAAGCACAGTGTCTAAAACAATCACTGAATTTAAAAAGTATAATATTTCCGAGGAAATTTTACATGAAAAACAAGAAAGTATAGAAGATAAAGATTTAAAAGAGAAGATAAGTGATTTAGTGGATATTTATACTAACTTTAATGAGACTTTACATAGAAAATATATTGATGGAGAAGATGTATTAACAATTCTTGCTGATAAGTTAAAAGAGTGTAGTTTATATGATGGAGCTGAAATATGGGTTGATGAATTTACAACATTTACTCCACAACAATTAGAAGTAATATTATTGTTAGCTAAAAAGTGTAAAACAGTGAATATAACTTTATGTACTGATAATTTAGAATTATCTAGTGAAGATGATACAGATATTTTTGATGTTATAAAGAATACTGAAAATAGGATTCTTAAAGGTATGAAAGAAAATAATATATCGTATATGGAACCTATAAATTTAAATAAAAAATCTCCTTATAGATTTAAAGATAGTGAAGAATTAAAGCATCTTGAAAGACATTTCTTTTCTTATCCTTTTAGAACTTTTACAGGCAAGTGTAAAGATATAAGAATATATAAAGCAAATAATAATTACAGTGAAATTGAATATGTAGCTCAAGACATACTTAAACTTGTTAGAGATAAGGGATATAGGTATAGAGACATAGCCGTTGTTTGTAGGGATATAGATAGTTATGAGAAAATAGCAACTGTTATTTTAAATGAATATGATATTCCATTTTTCTTAGATAAAAAGAGAGAGATATTAGATAATCCTTTAGTTGTTTTAATAATATCAGCTTTAGAAGTTATAATATCAAATTGGTCTTATGAAAGTGTATTTAAGTATGTTAAAAGTGGCCTTATAAAATTAGACCAATATCTTATTGATAGACTAGAAAATTATATATTAGCGAATGGGATAAAGGGCTTTAAGTGGACTAGAGATTTGTATGAAGCTAATGCAGAGGAAATGTCTGATGAAGAAAAGCAAATGGCTGATATTATGGAGGAAATAAGAGAGCCAATAATGGTTTTATCTAAAAAAATAAAAAATGATGTTACAGTAAGAAAATACTGTGAAGCTATATATGAATTCTTATTAGATATAAAAGCTTTAGAAACTATGGAAGAATGGCTTGAAAATTTCAATAGTATTGGATTACAAGATAAGATAAAGGAATATGAACAAGTACCATCTATAGTTATGGATATCTTAGATCAAGCTGTTGAAGTATTAGGGGATGAAGTATTAGATATAAATACTTTTACAAGAATCCTTAGAACTGGCTTTGAAGAGCAGGAAGTTGGTGTAATTCCAATGGCCTTAGACCAGGTTAATATAGGTGATATAGCAAGAATAAAAGGTAGAGATGTGAAGGCTTTATATATTGTAGGAGTAAATGATGGTGTATTACCTTCTACAAATAAAGATGAAGGTATATTGTCTGATAGGGATAGAATTGAGTTAAGAGAACTAGGAATAGAGTTAGCTTCAGATACAAGAAGTAGAGTTTTTGAAGAACAGTTTATGGTTTATACAGCATTAACTATTGCATCAGAATATTTAATGATAACTTACCCTATGGCTGATTTTGAAGGAAAGTCCTTAAGACCATCTATAGTTATTCCTAGAATAAAGAAGATTTTTAAAGGTCTAAAAGAAGAAAGTGAACTTTATAATGAAGGTTTAAATGGTGATGAGTATTATAAGATAACAGCACCAATACCAACATTTAATGAACTTGTTGGAGCTTTAAGAAGAGAATGTGAAAAGGAAAAAATAGAAGAGTATTGGCTACAAGCATATAAGTGGTTTGAGAAGAATGATGATTTTGCTAAGAGAGCTGATATTATCTTTAAAGGATTAAAATACTCAAATTTAGCTGAAAAGATTCCAAGAGAAAAAATCAAAAAATTATATAGTAATGATAACGGAAGGCTTATATTTAGTGTATCTAGATTAGAGAAATATGCTCAATGTCCATTTAGCTATTATGTTCAGTATGGATTAAAGGCTAAAGATAGAAAGGTTTATGAGTTTTCAGCACCTGACTTAGGTTCATTTATGCATGAAATCTTAGATCAGTTTACAAACAAGATAAAGAAAGAACATATGCTATGGTCTGAACTATCTAAGGATAAATGTAGAGATATAGTAAATGAATTAGTAGATACGAAGCTTAAGAATGAATCTAATTCAATTTTAAATAGTAATAAAAAATACATGTATTTCTCAGAAAGATTTAAAAAGACAATAACTAAATCCGTTACAGTTATTTCAGAGCAAATGAGAAGAGGAGAATTTGAAATATTTAAAAATGAATTTGATTTTGGAGATTTTAAAGATTCAGACCCAATAGAATTAAAGCTACCATCTAATGAAAGTGTTTATTTAAAAGGTAGAGTAGATAGAATTGACAAAGTTGAGCTAGATGGAGAAACATATATAAGAATAGTAGATTATAAGACTGGCTCAAAGAGTTTTGATTTAAGTGAATTATATTATGGACTTCAAATACAGCTTTTAGTTTATTTAGATGCAATATTAAGAAACTCTAAGAAGATTCTTAGTAAGCAGTGTATGCCAGGAGCAATTCTTTATTTCAGAATAGATGACCCTATAATAAAGTCTAAAAAATCACTATCAGAGGATGAGATAAAGGATGAAGTTCTTAAAAAGCTAAAGATGAATGGCTTAATCTTAAAAGATGCTGATTTAGTTAGAGCTATGGATAATACTATGGAGACTTATTCATTAATAATTCCTGCTAAGTTTAATAAAGATGGAAGCTTTTCAAATAGTAGTTCTGTAATATCTGAAGAGCAGTTTGATATATTAAGAAAATATGTCAATGACAAGATGGTAGAACTATGTGAAGATATGCTAAGTGGAGATGTTAAGATAGAACCTTGTAAATCATCAAAGGTTATATATTGTGACTATTGTGATTACTCATCTATATGTCAGTTTGATACTTCAATAAAGGATAATAAGTATAGAATAGTAGTTAAGAAGAATAAAGAAGAGGTATGGGAAGCAATAGAAGAAAAGGTTCAGAAGGAGGAATAGTAGAGTTATGGGAGAGACTAAATGGACTAAAGAACAGTCGGAAGCAATATATACAAGAAGATGTAACTTGTTAGTAGCAGCGGCAGCTGGTTCAGGAAAAACAGCTGTATTAGTAGAAAGAATAATTCAAATAATCACAAATGAAGAAAATCCAGTAGATATAGATAAGTTATTAGTGGTTACATTTACAAGTGCAGCAGCTGCAGAGATGAGAGAGAGAATAGCAAATGCTATATCTAAAAAATTAGAAGATAGACCGGACTCTAAAAGTCTTCAAAAACAATTAACTCTTTTAAGTAGAGCAAATATTACTACTATGCATTCCTTTTGTTTAGATGTAATTAAAAACTATTTCTATACTATAGATTTAGACCCAAGCTTTAGAATTGCAGATGATACAGAATGTACTCTTATGAAAAATGAAATAATTGAAGAGCTTTTTGAAGAATTATATGAAAATGATGGCGATAATTTTAAAACTTTAGTTGAATCTTATAGTGGTTCAAGAGATGATGAAAAATTAAAAGATATGATTTTAAGATTATATAGCTTTTCAATGAGTGGGCCTTGGCCAGAAAAATGGCTTAGTGAAAAGGCAGAAGAATTTAATATAGAGACAGTTGCTGATTTAGATAAAACCGAGTGGATTAATGTATTAAGAAGTAATTTAGGTGTAGAGTTAAATGGCTTTATAAATATGATGAATAAAGCTATCGAAATAATAAAAGAAACAGATGGCTTAGAACCGTATATAGAGACATTTACTACAGAGCTATCTTATTTAGATAATGCGTATGCTTCTCTAAATGGTGGATTAGAAGAAATGTATAAAGCTTTTAAACTAATAAGCTTTGGTAGAATTCCAGTAGTAAGAAAAAATAAAGTATCAGATGAAAATGCTCAAGCCACAGTTAAAGGCATAAGAGATTCGATAAAGAAGAAGCTTGCAAAGCTTATAGAGGATAGTTTTACTTTTACGCCTGAAGAAGCATTAGAAGGTATAAAGAGAGTTTATCCATGTATGAAAACTTTAGCTAATATAACATTAGAGTTTGGCGAGAGATTTACTCAAAGGAAGAGAGATAAGAATCTTTTAGACTTTAACGATTTAGAGCACCTATGCTTAAAAATATTAATAGATAAAGATGAAGATGGCAATGTAATTCCTTCACAAGTTGCAGAACATTTTAGAGAGTATTTTGATGAGGTTTTAGTAGATGAATATCAAGATTCTAATAATGTTCAAGAGACCATAATAGATTTAGTTTCTAGAAAAAATTTAGATGAACCTAATGTATTTATGGTTGGAGATGTAAAACAAAGTATATATAGATTTAGGCAAGCTAAACCAGAACTATTCTTAGATAAATATAATAGGTATCCTCTTGAAGAAGGCGGTAGAGATAGAAAGATTCAATTATATAAAAATTTCCGTAGTAGAGAGGAAGTAATTAGCGGCTCAAATTATATATTTAAGATGGTTATGTCTACTATAGTTGGTGAGCTTGAATATACAGATGAAGAAGCATTAAATTTAGGTGCTAGCTATAAGGAAAATACTGATTTAGATACTGTTGTAGGTGGAGAAATCGAACTACATATATTAGATAAGTCAGGAATTGCTAAGGTTGAAGAAGTTGAGGTAATAGAAGAAAGAGAAGATGGGGAAAAGGTTGAAGAGGAAGAAGATGTTGATTCTATAGCCCTAGAAGCTAAGATTATAAGTAAAAGAATAAAAGAGTTGTTTACTGAAAAAGATGGAAAAACTTTTAAAGTATTTGATAAAGATACTAATGAATATAGAAATATAAAGTATAAAGATATTGTTATCTTACTTAGAGCTACGAAAAATTGGTCAGAAATATTTTTAGAAGAGCTAGGGAATGAAGGAATACCAGTGTATGCAGATACAGGTAGTGGTTATTTTGAGTCTATAGAAATAAGAACAATAATGTCTTTATTAAAGATAATAGATAATCCACTTCAAGATGTCCCTATGATAGCAGTATTAAGATCGCCAATAGTAGGGTTTTCAGCTGAAGAGTTAAGTGATTTAAGATTATTAAATAAAGATTTATATTTTTATGAAATTATAAAAGAAGTTTCAGAAGGAAATATAGAAGCTAATAAAGAGTTAAAAGAAAAGTGTATATCTATTATAGATAACTTAAATGTATGGAGAGAAAAATCAGTATACACTCCAATAGATGAATTTATATGGTATCTATATATGGATACAGCTTATTACGGATATGTTGGAGCAATGCCTAATGGTAAGTTAAGACAGGCAAACTTAAAGATTTTATTCCAAAGAGCTAAACAGTTTGAAAGCACAAGCTTTAAAGGATTATTTAACTTTATAAACTTTATAAATAAGTTAAGAAAATCCTCAGGAGATATGGGAAGTGCAAAGGTACTTGGAGAAAATGAAGATGTAGTTAGAATTATGAGTATTCATAAAAGTAAAGGTCTTGAGTTCCCAGTAGTATTCTGTGCAGGTACAGGAAAGCAATTTAACTTAATGGATTTAAATTCATCTATTCTTTATCATGAAGAGCTAGGCTTTGGACCTGATTATGTAAATTTAGAAAAAAGAAATGCTTATACTACATTAGCAAAGGAAGCTATAAAGAAAAGAATTAGACTTGAAACATTATCCGAAGAAATGAGAATTCTTTATGTAGCATTTACAAGAGCAAAAGAGAAGTTAATAATAACAGGAGCTACAAGAGATTTAGAAAAAGCTATTAATAATTGGGTTTCTTCAGCATCATTAGATGAAAAAATAATATTACCTTCAGAAGTATTGAAAGGAAAGTCATACTTAGATTGGATTGCCTTAGCTATGTGTAAGCATGCTGATGGAGAAATATTAAGAGAAGTAGCAGGAGTAACAAGGGATCTTGTTAGAGTTGATTATTCTAAATGGAAGATTAAGTTCTGGAATAAAGATTTATTAATTACTAACAAGGAAATTGAAGTAGTAGATGAACAAAATGAAATAAATTTAATTGAAGAGGCTGAAAATATTAAATCTATAGATAAAGAAATAGAAAGAAGACTTGGATATAAATATAAGTATAAAGAAGGAGCAATGCTTCCAAGTAATGTATCTGTATCAGATTTAAAGATGAGTGATTATGAATATGATGGAATAGCAACTTTAGAAATATTCAAAGAAAAGCCTCTAATTAAGCCAAAATTCTTACAAGAAGAAAAAGGATTAAGTGCAGCTGAAAGAGGAACTATAATGCATTATGTTATGCAAAAACTGAATTTAAGTAGAGTTAACTCTATAAGTGAGATAAAAGCACAAATTGAAGAAATGGTATTAGATAAATCTCTTACAGAACAAGAGGCATCAACGATTTGGTTTAAAAAGATATATAACTTCTATACTAGCGATTTGGGAAAAAGAGTATTAAAAGCTTTCAATAATAATAATTTAGTTCGTAGGGAGTTTCCTTTCTTTACAGAGGTAAGTAGTTTACAGTTAGGAGAAAATTTAGAAAAAAAAATTTACGAAGATGAAAAGGTAAGACTTCAAGGTATTATAGATCTTTTCTTCCAAGAAGATAATGAAATAGTTCTTGTAGATTATAAAACTGATTATGTAGAAGAAGGAAAAGAAGAAGATATTATAGATAGATATAGAACTCAACTTGCTTATTATAAAGAAGCTTTAGAAAAAGTAACAGGAAAGCAGGTAAAGGAAAGTTACCTTTATTTATTTTATATTGATAAAGTTGTTAGGTTATAGTGAGGGTTCATTTCATAGAGATGATAGATATATAATACTGTGACTTACATAACTTATATTAATTATTTTGTGAAAGTCAAGAAAAGCATTGAAATTACTAACTTTATAACATGATATACATGACTTACGTAAATTTAATGAGTATAATATGCAAAATAAAAAAATTAAAAAAGAAAAACTCATTTAGATATATATTATATAAAAAATAGGTAAGTCATGTATGTCAGTATTAAAAATATTATATAAACTCAGCAATATCAGTTGGTAGAGATGACTCACATAACAAATAGGTTAAATAAGTTAATGTGAGTCATTTAAGTTATTTAAATAACTTTTTGATAAGTTTATAAGTTTATCTTTAGAGTTTAAGTTTTTATCATCAAGTACTTTTTCTAATAAGTAATTAAGAATATCACCTAAAACTTTTCCGGGTTTTAAATCTAACTCTTTTATTAAAATTGAACCATCTATATCTAAATCTTTAATAGTTAAAGGTTCCTTATTTTCAAGTATTTCTTTAGTTTTGTTTGATATATAATCTACTTTGGTTAAAAACGGAACAGGATCCCATAATGAATTTATATCTGCTCTCTGTAATTCAAATAAAATAAATATATTTTTTGGACCAACTCGATTTAATAATCTTTTAATTTCACCATCAGTAGGCATATAGCTAGGCATTAGAACTAAATGGTCATAAATTATAGCACATACTCTATCAATAGTTTCATTATCAAACTTCAACCTTTTTAATATGTCTTTAGTCATATTAGCGCTTTCTATGTTGTGCTCAGGAAAGTAGTGATGACCATTTGGTAAGGCTACTAAGGTATTAAGCTTACCAACATCATGAAATAAAGCTGATAGTCTAAGAAGAAGGTCAGATTCAGTATTATTTATTACTTTCAAAGTATGTTCAAAAACATCTCTATTATGGTTATTACACAATGGAGTATATTGAACTAAAGAATTTATCTCAGGTAAAACTAATTCTAAAATTCCTGTATCTCTTAAAAGAATAAGACCTTTTGATGGATTATCACTTATAAGTAATTTACATAGCTCATCTCTAATTCTTTCAATACTTATATTTTTAATTAAGTTACAATTACCTTTAATTGCATTTAGCGTATTAGTCTCTATAGTGAAATTTAATTGAGCACTGAATCTGATAGCTCTAAGCATTCTAAGAGCATCTTCTTGAAATCTTATATTAGGGTCACCAACAGCTTTAATAATCTTATTATTAAGATCATTTAAACCACCAAAATAATCTACTAAGCCAGCTTTATCATTATAAGCAAAGGCATTTATGGTAAAATCTCTTCTAGACAAATCTTCTTTTAAATTTGAAACGAAATGAACAGATTCTGGGCGTCTATTATCAACATACTTTCCTTCAGTTCTATAGGTGGTTACTTCGAAGTTCTCTTTTTCTATAACTACAGTAATAGTACCGTGTTCTATACCAGTAGGAATTGTTTTTGAAAATAGATTTTCTGTGATATTAGGTGTAGCTGAAGTTGTAATATCATAGTCTTTAGGAGAAAGACCTAAAAGGCTATCTCTAACGCAGCCACCAACCATATAAGCTTCATAATTATTTTGATAAAATGTATCTATAATATATTTAACATTTTTAGGAATATTAATATTCATCAAATTCATCCTTACTATAAAATAAAATATAATTTTATTTTAGCATAATAAAAATAAAACTACCTAATATTAGTGAATTAAAAAAATGATTAATATAGAAATGTTTTAAATAATTCCTATATTAATCATTAATTATTTTTTCTTAATTATTAGTTTATTATTACTTTTGTATCATCAGGCATGTTTTCAAATAGCCATTTTGAATCTTCAACAGCCAATCTGATACAGCCATGAGATGCAGGAACTCCTAAAGTATAATCAACTATTGTATTTTGAGTTTCGTCATAAGGTAGTGAATGGAATAAATAATCACCCCAGAATTGAACCCAATACTTGCCACCTTGTTCATATTCATCAGAGTAGAACCAATCACCACGTCCTGTTATAGTATATACACCCTTAGGTGTAGCCTCACTTTCTATTCCGCTAGAACAAGGAAAATCTTTTTCTAAGGTCCAATTATTACTAGAACCTTCATAAACATAAGTTTTTTGATCATTTAAATTTACATATATAAGATACGGTGTATTACTTTCTATATTTAATGTATTTATTGTTTCAGAATTTAGATTTTGTAATAATGATGTAGAAGTAGGTTGAGCATTATCTATATAATATTGTGAAGATAAATATTCCTCTCTAGCTATTTCTATAGAAGATATTTTGTTTTGTATATCTTTATCAGTAGAAGATACAATTGATTCGTCTACATTTGATAATAAATCTATAGCTTTTGTATAATAATCTTCTTCAGATAATTTATCAGCTTCATTAAATAGAGACTGTTTATAAGAGTCCTTACATTTTTCTATATAGTCTTGTGCTGTATTATAATATTCAAGCTGAGAGTAAGGTATTTTAGAAAACATCTCTATAGCTTCTGAATACTGACCTACATTATATTTTTCTAATGCTAAATCTAAATAATGTTTATAAAGTGAAGAATCTTCTAATACATAGTCTTGATCTAAAGTTAAGATTAATTTATCTAAAGATTCATCGAGAATATCATAGCTTTTTATTTCTTTAAATACAGTAACAGCCTGATCAGAAGTAATATTATTATTTTTTAATTCATTACACAATGTAGTTATAATAGAAGTAAAGTATTTAGATACTTCTGATGTCATAGCTTTTTTCTTTAGTTTTAAAACAAAACTATTATCAGATAAAGTTTCTTTTGCATCATTAAAATCACATTGATTAAATTCTGAATAGAAAGTATTTAAAGTTTTTGAATAATTATAATTAATATAATAATTCACCGATAAAGTTAATAAAAATAGTAATACAGTAGATATTAATATTTTTAATATAGTAATTCTAGATTTTTTAAAATCCAATAAAAATCCCTCCTAAATTCGCTATATAGTAATTTTTGACCAATATTGAGAAAAATAAACAATTACTTTTAAATTTACAGAAATTATACATATAGGTCATGGAGAATTATGATATACTAAAGATAGAATAAATTCTTACATATGTGGAGGAATCATGAAAGAAAAAATAAATATGATAAATAGATTTAAGTGGAGTTTAAATCCTAAAAGATATATATATTTAGCAAAAGATACATTAGGAAAAGCTTTCTTATATGTTTTTATTCTGGCTACAATTTTTGGATTATTTCAAGGTATAACAGTTGTTAGTACAATAGGGGTAGTAGAAGAGGTTATTTATAAAGCATACCAAGATGGAAAATTAAATTTTGAAATGAAGAATGGATTGTTAAATTTTGAAACATCACCATATAAAGAAGAGCAGGGAAGTACAGTGTTATTAGTTGATACGGATAAAACTGTAGATGAAGTAGATAGCTTAAGAAATATTACTGTTCATAAGGATTTATCTACAGTAATTTTAAAGGATGGAATTGTAATTAAAAATGGTAGTGAAGAGATTGTTTATAAATATGCTGATTTTGGGTTAGATAAAATAGATTTTAATAACCAAGTAATAGATTTATTTATAAAAGAGTTAAGAGTACTAAAATATTTTATGATACCAATAATAATTATAATTAAATTTATAGATATGCTTTTCTACTCATTCATGATGTCATTAGCCGGATTATTAAGTATGCTACTAAATAAACAAAGATTATCTTATGGAAATATATTTAAGCTTGCAATGTATTCAATAACTTTACCAACTATATTAGGATTAATATTGCCTATAGGTAAATATACAATGTTTATTGGAGGTTTAATATTAATATTTGGAATAAATTTTGTTGTGTATGATGATATTATAAAGATAAATAAAAATGATATGTAATAAAAAAATCCAGTTATGCTGGATTTTTTTATTAACAAAGTAATTTAACTTTATACATTAAATTACAGTTAATAATTAGTTTTTTAGTAAAATTTTATTTAAACTTGTTTTATAAATAGAAATATGGTAAAATTTTGAATAAAGGTTTACTTGGGGAATATAGGAGGAAATATGGGAATAAGAGGTAATAATTTAGATGAAAATTTACAAATGATTATAAATGATTTTGAAGAAGAGGTTAATTATTTAAAACAAGAAAATGAAAAAAAAGAAAATTTCACTTTAAATATAACTCATGATATGCGTAGTCATCTAAATGTTATTATTTCTGCTTTACAGTTTATTGAGCACAATGATTGGAACATTAGAGATGAAAAGAGATACATGAATATAATAAAAAGAAATAGTTATAAAATATTAAAGTTGATTAATAATTTAATTGATACTAGTAGGTTAGAAAATAATTATTATAAACTAGAAAAAAGAAATATGGATATTGTATCAATGATTGAAGGCACTGTTGAATGCATAGAGAGGTATTCTTTAGAGAAAAATATTCAATTAATATTTGATACTAATAAAGAAGAATGTATAGTTTCTGCAGACCCAGAAGCTATAGATAGAATAGTTATGAATTTGTTATCTAATGCAATAAAGTTTTCACCAATGGATTCTGAAATATTTGTATATTTAAATATAGATAGTTAAAATATTAATATATCTGTAAAAGATAAAGGAAAAGGAATATCCAAGGAAGAACAGGATAAAATATTTAATAGATTCTATCAATGTTCTAATAGATCAGCTAAAGAGTATATAGGAAGTGGAATAGGCTTAGATTTAACAAATTACTTAGTAAAGGCTCATGGTGGAAATATAAGCATAAATAGTAGAGAAAATGAAGGTGCAGAGTTTATAGTTACTATTCCTAGAATTTTAGAAGAACATATAGAAGGAATTGATAATAGTATATCTAGTAAAATACAAATGTTAGAAATAGAATTCTCAGATATTTATCTAAGCGAATAATTAATGATTTATTCTTGAAAAATGTTAATCTTTGTGATATCATAGGAATTGTTAATGTGGAGCGTTAGTTAAACGGATATAACACGCCGCTACGGACGGCGCATTAAGGGTTCGATTCCTTTACGCTCTGCCAAGCACTTATTTATTTTTATAAATAAGTGCTTTTTATTTTGGGCAAATTAATAATACTAATTTATATAGAAAGAGTAGGTAAAAACAAGTGGGATTATTAATTAACCAATTAGATGAACACAATGAAGGAAATATATTAGCTACAACTAGATATAAAGTTAATGAAGTTATATTTATTAGACAAAATAATCAGGTGGATTTAATTGATAATATAAAAAATTATTATAATAAAAATTTTCCTACTGTAAAAATGAATGATGTAATTATTGAAGAAGGAGAAATTGATAAGCTAACAGATTTAGTTAAAAGAAATAGAAGTGATGATTTAATAATTAATGTTACAGGTGGAAAGAGAATAAATTCATTAGCTTTATTAGAACTTAGTATAAAAAATAATATAAAAGCTATATATACGGATGTCAAAAATAAAAAAATATATACATTTAATAATGGAATAGATTTAACATATGAAGAATTTGATGATTTAGATATAAAAGATATTATTAATGCAGCAGGAGGAGAATTAGTAGAAGATTCTTCAGAGCTATGTAATAAAAAAGATTTAATATATTTATCAGAGCAGATATATAAACATTTAGATATTTGGAATAAGCATAAACAAAAATTATATGATACAAATATATTTAAGCATATTGAAGAAGCTCCAAACAAAATAGAGATTAATATAAAGTTGCTAACTCAAGAGGAAAAAGTATTATTAAATAATATACTTAAAAAGTTAGAAGATATGAATGAACTACAATATACTGAGAAAAATGAAAATATTGAAGTAACATTTTTGAATAAGTATATAAAAGGATTTATGTTTAAAAGTGGAACTTGGTTAGAGATTGCAACTAATAATTTAATAAAAAAAATAAAAGAAATAGATGAGGCAAGAAATGGTGTTGTATTTCTTTGGAGCAATGAAAATAGAATTGTAAGAAATGAAGTTGATGTTGTAGCTGTTAAAGATTCTGTGCCTATAGTAATATCTTGTAAAGATAGTGAAAAATATAATGAAATGGCTCTAAATGAGTTAAATGTATATGCAAATAAAATAGGAGGTAAGAATGCATATAAGATTCTTGTAGCTACAAGAGAACCATGTAAAGGACCAGTTTCAATAAGAGCAAAAGAGATGGGAATACATATAGTAATATTTGATGGAGATGAAAATAAATTTATTAAGAACATAAAAGCAATTATAGACAAATAAAAGCTTTTTATCACATCCATGGTTTCGTTTTCAAAAAATGAAAATAATAATACAAATATTACTTTATAATAGAGACATAAGATGTGAAGGGGAGATGAAGTGCCATGAGTAAAAAAGGTTTAAAAATAGTTACAATTGGTGGAGGGTCAAGCTATACACCAGAATTAGTAGAAGGATTAATTAAGAGATATAGTGAATTACCAGTAGCAGAATACTGGCTTGTAGATATAGAAGAAGGAAAAGAAAAATTAGAAATAGTTGGAGCTTTAGCTAAGAGAATGGTAGAAAAAGCTGGAGTGCCAATGGAAATACATTTAACTCTAGACAGAAAAGAAGCTTTAAAAGATGCTGATTTCGTTACAACTCAATTAAGAGTAGGATTATTAAAAGCTAGAGCTAAGGACGAAAGAATTCCTCTAAGTCACGGATTTTTAGGTCAAGAAACAAATGGAGCAGGTGGGCTTTTCAAAGCTTTAAGAACAGTTCCAGTTATTTTAGATATAGCTAAAGAAATGCAAGACTTATGTCCAAATGCTTGGTTAATTAACTTTACAAACCCAGCTGGAGTAGTTACAGAAGCGTTATTAAGATATAGTGATCACAAGAAAGTTATAGGGGTATGTAATGTTCCAATAGGAATGGAATTTGGAGCTGCTGATTTACTAGGAGTAGATAAGTCAAGAATAACTATGGACCAAGTTGGATTAAACCATATGGTATATGGTCAAAGAGTATACCTTGATGGAAATGATGTTACTGCAGAAGTAATGGAAAAAATGTTAAACAGCGATAACTCTCAATCAATGGCTAATATTGCTGCAATGGGATGGGATCCAGCTTTCATAAAAGCAACAGGATTAATGCCATGTCCATATCATAGATATTACTATAAGAAGAGAGATATGCTTGAGCATGAATTAGAAGAATACAAAAAAGGTCAAACAAGAGCTGAAGTTGTTATGGCTGTTGAAAAGAGCTTATTTGAATTATATAAAAATGTTGAGTTACAAGAAAAACCAGAAGAGTTATCTAAGAGAGGTGGAGCTCACTACTCAGATGTTGCTTGTGAAGTTATTTCAAGTATCTATAATGATAAGGGAACAGTTTTAGCTGTAAACACTAAGAACAACGGAAGATTAAAGATGTTTGAAGATGAGTCAGCTATAGAAATTAGCTGTAAGATAACTAAAGACGGGCCAGTACCAGTTGATACAGTTACTGATCTTCCAATCTTTGCTCAAGGTTTAGTTTCTCAAATCAAAGCATTTGAAAGATTAGCTGCAGAAGCTGCATATACTGGAGATTACAATACTGCATTACTAGCAATGACAACTAACCCATTAGTATCTGATGATACTGAAGGAAGAAAATTATTAAACGAAATGTTATTAGCTCACAAAAAATACTTACCACAATTCAAGAATGTTATAGAGCAAATTGAAAAAGTAGAAAGAGCTGAATTTTAGTTAAAAATTAAAAGTGAAAGTTAATGAATAAAGCCAGCATATGCTGGCTTTATTTTTTATGAAATTAAAGTTATCAATTATTTATAATTAATAGTATAACTTTTAAATGCCATTAGTAGTGGCTATATAAATCTGCGTATCTTATAAATAGATATTCAACTAGCATCATAAGAGCATGTTGGTTTTCTGGCGAGTATTGATTATTGTACTCTGATTGGGCTAGATAAATTATGTAATCAGAACCTTCTTTATATTTATTTTCTCTATTTTCTGTTATAGTAACAATTTTGCAATCAGTAGCCAAAAGGTTGTTCCATACACGTTCATGGTAAGCTATGAATCTACCAGTTGGAGAAATAAGTATAGCTAAAGAATTAGGAGTTAATGAGCTTGCAAGCTTTTCTTGAGCTTGGATATCAGTAGCTATATTTATTAGTTTTCCTACTCTTGCGAAATTAGTTTGTAATTGTTGACACATTAATTGAGAAAATAAAGTACCAAATATACAAATGTGGTCACTTCTATAAATTAAATCAATAACTCTGTCTATAAGTTTTAAATCTAAGGAGTTTTTAGTAAGTGTAAGTTCATTACAAATTTCATCATGCATTAATTCTAGAATTTCTTCTCTATTTCTCTTAGTTTTAAATCCTCTTGGCTTAGAAAAACTATTATCAAAATTAGTATTAATTGAAATAGATAAAGCTTTTTTAAATTCTGACAGACTAGAATAACCTAGTTTGCGACAAAAACGACTGATAGCAGCTGGTGATGTATAACACATATCAGCTAGTTTATTTATAGTCATATTAGGTATATCCCTAATATTGCGAATCATAGTTAATGCTATGGTATAGTTTAATGTTTCTTCACGACTATCATTTAAAAATAAAAGTAATCTATAAATTAAATCCCCCATATATAAGCCTCCATTCTAAATACCAAAAAATTATTTAAACTTTTTTCCTATAGTTTCACCCATATTTACTTTTGTTTCAAATCCTAAAGATGATTGAGTAAGAATATCTTCATCTACTATTATAGTATTAGATTTAAATAAAAGTATAGTGGTTGAGCCTCCAAACTTAAAATAGCCTTTTTCTTCACCTTTTGAAATATGAGTATTTTCTTTATAAGTTTGAATTATTGACCCAACACAAGTTGCACCAACTTCTACATGAATAATGTCACCAAAGTTTTCAGAATGAAATACACACCATTCACGCTTGTTTTGACAGTAAAGCTTAGAAACTCTTTCTAATGCAGTTGGATTAACTGAATAATAATTACCTGGAATAAAGTGTGTTTTTTCACAAGTACCCCAATCTATAAAATGAAATCTGTGATAATCGGTAGGACATAACCTTAGTATTAAGCAAACTCCACCTTCGTATTCTTTAGCAATACTATCATCTTGAATAAGTTCTGATAAACTATAAGTTATATTTTTTACTTGAACTAAATCATTTATAGATATATCAGTATAGGCAATTAGACGTCCATCACCAGGAGAGATAAGTTTACTTTTATCTTTATCTATAGGGCGAGCATCTTCCTTTAATTCTCTAATAAAGAAATCATTAAAGTTCTTGAAATCATCTATATTATTTTTACATACGGACATATCTATATCAAAATTTTTAATAAAGCTTGAAACCTTCTTTTTGCTAAAATTAGTATCACAGTAATTTCCATAAATCTTAGAAAAGAGTTTTTTCTTTATTAATAGTTCTGTTAAGCTTTTTCCTACAGGAGATTCATAACACCATTTTATATAATTTCCTCCTGCAACATTTTCAACATCGTACTTTTGAGTATTTCTATTATAAATTTTTATCATAATAATTTCTCCTAGAAAAAAATTTTAATCTTGTAAGTTTATTATTATATTAACATATTTATGTTAACTTTATATAGATTTAATGATATATATGGATTATAATAGTAAAGGAATTTTACATAATATAGGGGGGGGGAATTTTTTTATGTTACATCATTTATTAGAAAGCGTTATCCCAGTAGTTATTAGCTTATTAGAGCTAATAGGTGTAGTTATTATCTTAGTAGCTGGGGTAAAGGCTTTTGGAGAATACGTAATGAATTTAATAGGAAAAGGTCATTACAACATAAAAATAGATTTAGGACAAGCTTTATCTTTAGCTCTAGAATTTAAGATGGGTGCAGAGATACTAAAAACTGTTTTAGTAACTAAAATGGAAGAAATATGGATATTAGGTGCTATTATAGTGTTAAGAGCAGTGCTTGCTTTCGTAATCCATTGGGAAGTTTCAGCTGAAAAAAGCCATCAAGAACACAAAGTAGAAGAAGCAGCTTAATTTAATTAAAAATTAATAGTAAAAATTAGCAGTAAATGAAAGAGAAATCTCTTATAAATTTATTTAACTAATTTTTAAGTGTTAATAAAAAAAGTGGCCTTTGGGTCGCTTTTTTTATTATGCTAAATAAAGTTTTATATTATTACAATAAGGAAATTATATAAATATAATTATTAAAAATATTAGTGAAGGAGAAAGTATTATGAGTGAGACATATGTTATAGTAGCTATAATAAAAGGTGAAGCAGGAGAATTTAATAATAATCTTAGAAAAGATGTCTTTAATGATTTAGGACTTAAATCTTCTAAACTTCCGGCACATTTTACTATAAAAGCACCTTTTGAGCATGAAGGTAGTATTGAATTGTTAGAAAAAACTTTAGAAAATTTCTGTAGTCATGAAAAAAAATCTCCGTTAATAATAGATGAATATGATCATTTTGATGATAGGGTTGTTTATATGAAGCTTAACATGTCTAAGGAGGGTAAAGAGGTTCATGATAGATTAATAGATGAATTAGAGAGGATACCTTACATTAATTTTGATAAAAAAGATGGAAAAAATAAAGTATTTCATGTAACTGTGTCATCAAAAAATGTAAGAAGAAAATTTACTGAACTATGGGATTATGTTCAATTGAGACCTTGTTATTTTGAAAGCTATTTTGATAACATATGTATCTATAAGTGGAGCAATCATACTTGGGAGCTTTATAAAGAGTATAAACTTAAATAAAAAAAGTGACCATTTGGCCACTTTTAATTATTCTCCGAATTTTTCTAAGAATTCGTCGTAAGTCATAGATCTATCGAAGATTGATCCATTATCATCAATTTTAATTATTCTGTTAGCTACAGTTTGCACAAATTGGTGGTCGTGAGAAGCAAACAGTACGTTACTGTTGTAGTCTTTTAAACCATTATTTACAGCTGTAATAGATTCAAGGTCAAGGTGGTTAGTAGGTCCATCTAAAACTAATACGTTAGCGTTAGAAAGCATCATTTTAGAAAGCATACATCTAACCTTTTCTCCTCCAGATAATACGTTAGCTTCTTTTAAAGCTTCTTCTCCAGAGAATAACATTCTTCCTAAGAATCCTCTTATGTAACTTTCAGATTTTTCTTCAGAGAATTGTCTTAACCAATCAACTAAGCTTAAAGTACAATCGTTGAAGAATTCTGAGTTATCTTTAGGGAAGTAAGCAGTTGTAATAGTTATTCCCCATTTATATGCACCAGCATCAGGTTCCATTTCTCCGTTAATTATTTTAAATAAAGTAGTTATTGCTATTTCGTTACCGATGAAAGCAATTTTATCTTCTTTATTTACTCTGAAGCTTACGTTATCTAAAACTTTAACTCCATCAATAGTTTTAGATAATCCTTCAACTACTAATATGTCGTTACCAACTTCTCTTTCAGGTTTAAATCCAACGAAAGGATATCTTCTGCTTGAAGGTTGGATATCATCTAATGTAATCTTATCTAATAACTTCTTACGAGATGTTGCTTGCTTAGATTTAGAAGCGTTAGCACTGAATCTAGCGATGAACTCTTGTAATTCTTTAATCTTTTCTTCTTTTTTCTTGTTTTGGTCTTTAGCCATTTGAGTAGCTAATTGGCTTGATTCATACCAGAAGTCATAGTTACCAACATATAACTTAATCTTACCAAAGTCAACGTCAGCCATATGAGTACATACTTCGTTTAAGAAGTGTCTATCATGCGATACAACTATAACTGTTCCTTCAAAATCACCTAAGAAATCTTGAAGCCATTTGATTGATTTTATATCTAAGTGGTTAGTAGGCTCATCTAGAATTAATATTCCAGGGTTACCAAATAAAGCTTGAGCAAGTAATACTTTAACCTTTTCTCCACCAGTTAATTCAGAAACCGTTTTGTAGTGAGCATCAGTTCCTATTCCTAATCCTTGTAATAATGATGATGCTTCTGATTCAGCTTCCCAACCGTTAAGCTCAGCAAATTCACCTTCAAGTTCAGCAGCCTTTATTCCATCTTCATCAGAGAAATCTGGCTTAGCGTATAAAGCATCTTTTTCTTTCATTATGTCATATAATCTTTTGTTACCCATTATAACTGTTTCTAATACTTGAAACTCATCATATTGGTAATGGTCTTGTTTTAAAACAGACATTCTAGTATTTGGAGCAATTATTACTTCACCAGTATTTGGTTCAACCTCTCCAGATAATATCTTTAAAAATGTACTCTTTCCAGCACCGTTAGCACCTATAACACCGTAACAGTTACCAGGAGTAAATTTGATATTTACATCTTCAAATAGTTTACGAGATCCGTATCTTAAACTTACGTTTATTACATTAATCACTAAACATACCCCATTTCATTTATTATTCTTCAGCTATTATAACATAAAGTCTTTAACTTTACATATAAATATACATTATTCGTCAAGTGAATTAGTGAGAAAATTACAAAAAATATCTTTGTAAAAATTTTCCTAACAAAAAATGAAGAAAAAGATTATTAGGAGTTTTAATAGCTTTTAGTGTATTAATATATATTTTCGATAAAAAAAGAGCTATGGATGAAATGAATTTATAGGTTATATATGGAATAAAAGGATGAAGATAATAAAAAATAGTGGTCGAATAAAACAACCACTATTTCTTATTAACCAAAAGAAATACATCTAAATCTTCTAAAGTTTCAAATTCAAAAATTCTTAATGCAATAGAGATAATTGTATCATTTTCTAAATCAGTTAATAAATCTATATATTTTTCAGGTATGTGTTTAAATTTTTTCTTTAGTAATTTAATTAGTAAGGAAAAATGGCCTTCTTTTATTCCATCAGCCATTCCTTCTTCATAAGCTCTAAGTGAATAGGATAAATTCATAATTTTACCTGCCTTACTTCGGTTTATTTTTATAATAAGTACGTAAATACACAAATAAAGTGAGTTAAACTACCTAATAATATAAATACATGAAATATTTCGTGAAATCCAAAGTTACCTATTTTAAATTTTTGTGATTTAGTAGCATAGATTACGCCACCAATTGTATAAAATACTCCGCCAAGTACTAATAAGAAGATACTTATAGGTGATAAAGCTGCAGATAGTGGTTTAATAACAAATATTGCACTCCAACCCATTGCTATATAAAGAGCTGTTTGTAACCATCTTGGAGCACTAAACCAACAAAGCTTAAATACTATTCCTGCAATTGCTATTGAAATCATAACTAAAAACATATTTCTTCCTAATGTTCCACCTAATGCAATCAAACAGAATGGAGCATAAGAACCAGCTATTAATATAAAAATCATTGAATGATCTAATTTTTGTAAAAAGTTAATTATTTTATCAGAAGAAATTATACCGTGATAAGTTCCTGATACAGTATATAAGAGTATTAAGCTAATTCCGAAAATAGTTACGGATGCAATAGATATGTTAGAAGCATTTGTTACAAAGGCTTTAGCTAACATTGCGAATAAAGCAATAAATGAAAATACAGCACCAGATAAATGAGTAATAGAGTTAATTGGTTCTCTTAATTTTTTATACATAAAAACACCTCACGATACAATATAGTTTTTAAAACTATGTGATATTATATTTATATTATTGACCAAATGGTACTTACAGTCAAAGTTGATTTTAGCAGAATTTACTTATTTATTATTGAATATTTGGCTTTTTCTTGAAATATCTTTGAAATACTATTATTATTAAAATATAATGAACTATTAAATGTAGTTTGAAAAACTACTAGGAGGAAGTATGGATATAAATGAATTAATAAATGATATGGATTTTATAAATGGAATAGCTATGGATGATATCCCTGAAATTGATTTATATATGGATCAAGTTATTCAACTTTTTGAAGGAAAATTATCATCATTAAAAAGAACTGAAGATGATAAGATTCTAACTAAGACGATGATAAATAATTATGCTAAGGGAAAGCTTTTATTACCTATCAAAAATAAAAAGTATACAAAAGAACATATAATACTTATGTCATTAATATACAATTTGAAAGGGGCTTTATCTATTAATGATATAAAGCTAAGCTTAAATAAAATAATTGATAGTTTCTCAGAAGATGAATCTTATCCTTTAAGAGAATTATATGGCTCATTTCTAGATGAATCAGAAAATGATGTATTAGAATTTAAAAAGGGCGTTGCTGATAAAGAAAGAGAGATAGAAGCATTAATAGAAAGCAAATCTGATTTACAGGGTGATTTTGAAAAGAAATTCTTACTTCTTTGTTCATTTGTAAATATGAGCAATATGTATAGAAGAGCTAGTGAAAAATTAATAGATGAATTTTTTTCAGAAGTAAAAGGGGAGTAGCATGAAAAATCAAAATGATTTAAAAAGAGAATTACAGAGAATAGATGGCAGAGGATATAAATCATATAAAGATTTAGAAGGACAATATGATTTTGGAAACTTTATTTTGAGTATAGATCATGTTCAAGGTGATCCTTTTGCATCACCTTCAAGAGTAAGAATAATAGTAGATAATAATGTAGCTAAATTTCCTAGTAGCTTATTAGATTTAAAATACAAAAATATAGCAGTATGCGATTTTCTAACTAGATTATTTAGTAAAAATATACGAAAATATGGTGAAAAGATATTTGGTTCAGGAAAAAGTGGATTAATTGAAATTAGTAGATGTCCTCAAGAAATCTTGGACAGGACTTCAGTTATATTTGATAAAGGTAAAATAGAAGTTAGATTTTATGTTGGATTCCCTGCAAAAGGAAGAAGTGTATTAGCTAAAGAGTTGGAAAAAATATTATTTAATGTAGTACCTACTTTAGTAGAGAATACACTTATATACAATAATATAGATTATAAAGCGTTAATAAATAGAGTAAAACTTGTTGAAGACCAAACATATATTAGAGAAAATCTTAATAATAGAGGATTAGTAGCATTTGTAGCTAATAATTCAATACTTCCTAGAGAAAGTGGAGTATCATCAAGACCATTAAGAGATGGAAAAAGATTTATATCACCTAAAGAGCTTGAAGTGGAATTTAATACGCCTAATAAGGGAGTTATAAGAGGAATGGGAATACCTAAAGGAATAACACTTATCGTAGGTGGTGGATATCATGGTAAATCTACATTACTAAGAGCTTTAGAATTAGGAGTATATAACCATATAGAAGGTGATGGAAGAGAATTTGTAATTACAGAAGATACAGCTTTAAAGGTAAGAGCAGAAGATGGAAGAGCTATAAGTAAGACAGATATAAGTCTTTTTATAAACAATCTTCCTAATGGAAAGAATACAACTAGCTTTGATACTGAAAATGCTAGTGGAAGTACTTCGCAGGCTGCTAATATTGTTGAAGGAATTGAAGCAGGGGCTAATACATTACTAATAGATGAAGATACTTCTGCAACAAACTTTATGATTAGAGATAGTATAATGCAACAATTAGTGGCAAAGGAAAAGGAACCAATAACACCTTATATAGATGTAGCTAAAAGTCTTTATAATAAATTAGGAATTTCAACGATACTTGTAGCGGGAAGTTGTGGAGACTTTTTTGATATAGCTGATTTAGTAATTCAAATGGATAATTATGAGCCTTTTGAAGTTACAGAAAGAGCAAAATCATTAAGCAGAGGAATAGTAGATCATAATAAGGAAATTGATGTTACTATAAATACTAAGAGAATTTTACAAAAAGGAACAATAGAGTTTGGACCAAAAGGAGTAAAAACTAAGTCTTTAGGAGTAGATGGAATTTCTATAAATAAAGAAAATATAGATTTAAGAGCTGTAGAGCAAATAGTAGATTCAGAGCAACTAAATACCATTGGTGCATTTATGAAGTACGTAGAAATTAATTTAATGAATAAAGGCTTAAACCTAAAAGAAGCTGTAGATAAAGCTTATGAGGTTTTAGATAACAATCTAATAGATATAGATAAGATAAAAGGTGGATACGGAAGCTTTGCTATGCCAAGAAAACAAGAAATAATGGCATCATATAATAGATTTAGAAAATTAAAAGTGAAGAATTAATAATTAAAAATTTAGGTGGAAACTGCTTATGCAGTTTCTTTTTTTATCATAAAAAAATCAGCCTCTTGGGCTGATTTTATAATTAAGTATTCTTTATTACTTTTAATTAGTAAAGGAAGTTTGCTATTAGTACAATAACAGGTAGTGTTATTAAAGTTCTTTCTACAAAAATTATTAATATTTCTTTTAAGTTTACAGGAACTTTTGAACCAAGTAAAACTCCACCTACTTCTGACATGTATATAAGCTGTGTTACAGATACACAAGCAATTATAAACTTAGTCATTTCATTAGTTATTGTAGTAGAAGCTATAACTGATGGTAATAGCATATCTGCGAATCCAACAACTAATGTTTGAGAAGCTGCTACAGCTTCAGGTACTTGTAATAATTGTAGTACAGGTACAAATGGTAATCCTAATATTCTAAATATTGGAGTAAATTCAGCAATTACAAGTGCTATTGTAGCAAAACACATTACTATTGGAAGAACTCCCATCCACATATCTAATATATTTTTAAATCCTTCTACAAAGAAGTTTTTTGCATCTGAATTTTGAGAAGCCTTTTCTATAGCACATTTATATCCCCAGCTTAAAGATGTATGTCCTTCAGGAACATCTTCTGAAGAATTTTCAGCTTTTTTACCTTTATAATAAATATCTTTTTTCTTTGAAAGTGGTGGTATTCTAGGAACTATTATTGCAGCTACTATACCAGCAAAAGTTACTGTTAAGTAGAATGGTATAAACATTCCATTAAGTCCTATAGTTTGAATAACAATTAAGCTAAATGTTATTGATACAGCAGAGAATGTAGTACTAACTACAGCTGCTTCTCTTTCAGTGTAAAATCCATCTTCATATTGTTTACTTGTTAATATTATTCCTAAAGTACCATCTCCAAGCCATGAAGTGATACAATCTATTGATGAACGTCCTGGTAATTTAAACAAAGGTCTCATAACCTTAGTTAAAAGGGAACCAACGAATTCTAATAATCCAAAGTTAAGTAATAATGGTAGTAATAATCCTGCAAAAAGGAATATTGAGAAAAGAATAGTTAATAAATCATTAAATACAAACCCACCAGATACATCACTAATTATGAACTCAGGACCTACTTGTAATAAAGTTAATACACCAAAGATGCTACCAACAATTCTTGAAATAGCCCAAAGAGGTGTTGTACTAAATAATGATTTTAAAAAATTATTTTCTAAAATAAACTTAGGTTTAAAAACAGAAGTTATAAAAGTCATTATACCTGATATAGCTAATGTTGCAGCAATTATATAAGGTAATGAACCCCCAAGTAATTCTGTTAGCTTATTAGATAGTATTGCAACAGGTATTGTAATATCCCCATTATAGCTAATTGGTGTCATGAATAATAATACACCTAATAATGAAGGTATGATAAATTTTATATTGTTTTTAAAATTAAATTTATTTTCACTGAATGATTTAGAATTTGATATGTCCATTTTGTATCCCCCTTTATGTAAAAATTAATATTTATGCAACAATACTAATTTTATATGCAAAAATATAAAAAATCAATAGTCTTTATGCATAAAAATAAGAATAAATAGAATATTGATTTTTATGGTAAAAATAATTGAAAATAATTATAATATAAAGATAAGTATAAAGTATAGGAGCTGAGAATCTTGGAATATAGAAATGAACTAAAGAATTGCAACAGAATAGTTGTAAAGGTAGGAACATCAACGCTTACTTATGATAATGGAAATATAAATCTAACTAGAATTGAGAAATTAACAAGGGTTATTTCTGATTTAATGAATAGTGGAAAAGAAGTTATTCTTGTAACATCAGGTGCTGTTGGAGTAGGTGTTAATAAACTAAAACTTAAAGAAAAGCCAAAAACGATAAAAGAGAAGCAAGCAGCAGCTGCCGTAGGACAATGTGAACTTATGCATATATATAGTAAATTTTTTGGAGAGTATAGTCACGTTGTGGGACAAGTGCTCCTTACAAGAGATGTAATAGAAGATGACCATGTAAGAGAGAACGTTGTAAATACATTTGAAACTTTAATAGAAAATAAAATAATACCTATAGTTAATGAAAATGATACAGTGGCTATAGATGAAATAGAAAATATAGTTAGATTTGGTGATAATGATAACTTATCTGCGATAGTTGCTGGATTGGTTTCAGCAGATCTTTTAATAATTCTTTCTGATATTGATGGATTCTATGATTCAGATCCGAGAAAAAACCCAAACTCTAAACTTATAAAAGTTGTAGAATGTATAACTCCGGAGCTAGAAGCATGTGCTGGAGGTGCAGGAAGTAGCCTTGGAACTGGTGGAATGGCAACTAAATTAACTGCGGCTAAAACTGCAACATCATTTGGAGTACATATGATATTAGCAAATGGTAATGAACCAACTATTCTATTAGATATAATGAATGGCAATGAAATTGGAACATTATTTCTTAAAAATAATTAGGAGGATGAATTATGAGTGAGTTAATTTTAAAAGGACAAAAAGCAAAAGAAGCTTCTAATATATTAGGCAATTTATCTACAGGTGAAAAAAATAAAGGTTTATTAGCTATGGCTGATTATCTTGTAAAATACAAAGACTTTATAATTGAAGCAAATAAAATAGATTTGCAAGAAGCTGTGAATAGAGGTACAGCTAAAGCTATGTTAGATAGATTATCGTTAGATGAAAAAAGAGTAGAAGGAATGGCTAATGGATTAAGACAAGTTGCTAGCCTTCCAGATCCAGTAGGCGAAGTTGTATCAATGTGGACTAGACCAAATGGACTACAAATAGGTCAAAAAAGAGTTGCTATGGGAGTAATAGGAATAATCTATGAAGCTAGACCTAATGTAACTAGTGATGCTGCAGGACTTTGTTTTAAAGCGGGAAGTGCAGTTATATTAAGAGGTGGTAAAGAAGCTATATATTCTAATAAAGCTATAGTAAAGGTACTAATTGAAGCTTTAAAATCTGTAGACTTACCAGAAAATAGTATTAAATTAATAGAAGATACTAGTAGAGAAGTAGCTACTGAAATGATGAGATTAAATGACTATATAGATGTTCTTATTCCAAGAGGTGGAGCAGGGCTGATTAAAGCTGTAGTAAATAATGCAACTGTGCCAGTAATAGAAACAGGAACAGGAAATTGTCACATATATATTGATGAAGAATGTGATTTTGAAATGGCTAAGAATATAGTTATAAATGCTAAGACTTCAAGACCATCAGTTTGTAATGCAGCAGAGAAGTTATTAGTTAATGAAAAGATAGCTGATGACTTTATGCCATTTATATTAAAAGAGCTAAGAGCTAGCGGAGTAGAAGTAAGAGGAGATGAAAGTGCTATAGCTTATGATAAAGATATAATTCTTGCATCAGAAGAAGAATGGTACAACGAATATCTAGATTATAAGATAGGTGTTAAAGTTGTTAAAGATATAGACGAAGCTATAACTCATATAAATAGCTTTAGTTCAGGACATTCTGAAGCTATAGTTACAAAGAGCTATGAAAATTCACAAAAATTCTTACAAAGGGTAAATTCAGCAGCAGTTTATGTTAATGCATCAACTAGATTTACAGATGGTGAAGAGTTTGGTTTTGGAGCTGAGATAGGAATAAGCACTCAAAAGCTTCATGCAAGAGGACCTATGGGATTAAAAGAACTTACTACTATTAAATATATTATTTATGGAAACGGACAAATAAGGTAGTTTGATTTCGTAAAAGATGAAAGGAGTTGAGGAGTATATGGATTTTGAAATAAAATCTTTTAATGACTTAACCGTTGATGAGATGTATGAGATTGCTAAGTCTAGGTTTGAGGTTTTTGTTTGTGAACAGGAGATTACTTCAGAGCAAGATTTTGATGATAAAGATAAGAAATGTCATCATGTAATGTTAAAAGAAGAGGGAATAGTTGTAGCTTATTCAAGAATAGTTCCTAAGGGAATGGGATATGACAATATATCCATTGGAAGAGTTTTAGTACTCCAAAGTCACAGAAGAAAAGGCGTAGCCAAAAAGATGATGGAAGCTTCTTTAGAGTTTATAAAAAATAATCTAAATGAAAGCACAGTGGTTTTATCTGCACAATTATACGTTAAGGACTTATATGAAAGTGTAGGGTTTAAGGTGATTTCAGATGTGTATGACGAAGTGAATATACCTCATGTAAAAATGAATATTGAATTATAACAAAAAAAACTAGTACCATAGTTGGGGGACATTTGGTACTAGTTTTTTATTTATGGTGGTTTTTTAGGGGTAAATAATAATGCTTTAACTACTTTATGTATTTAATAATATACCTGTTTTGTGTCATTTTGATGGCGATAAGAAAGAATAGAATAAGGTTATACATGGTAAAATAAAGATACAAAAAAATTAAATATAACATACAATATACTATATTATTTTTTTAGGAGTATATATGGAATATATATTGTGGGGTTGTTTAATAATTGTTATTTTGGCAGCTTTAAGTTTTATAACTATATTACTAATAATAAAAAGTTACGATAAAAGATATATATTAAATAAAAATTCAGTAATAGGTAAGTGTGATGCTGTTATCGTGTTAGGGGCGGGAGTGCGAGCAGATGGAAATCCATGTGATCTTCTAGCAGATAGAATTAAGACTGGTGTAGAAGCGTATTTAAATAATGATTGTAAAGCTATTTTACTTACAGGTGAAGAAAAAGATGAAACGTATAATGAGGTTTTAGTAATGAAGAGATGGATTAAGAGAAATTATGAAGAGATAGATAGCGACATAATTTTGTTAGATGGATTAGGGCTTTGTACATATGACAGTATGTATAGAGCAAAAGATATTTTTCATATAAATAGTGCAATAATATCTACTAATAGATATCATCTACCAAGAGCTATATATATTGCAAGAAGGCTTGGAATAAAAGCGTATGGGATACCATCAGATTTAAGACCTTATGACAGAATGAAGAAATATAAGAGGAGAGAGGTTTTAGCTCAAATTAAGGATTTTTTCTTAGTTAATATAGAAATATTAAAAAGACACAAATTAAATGTATAAATTGTATAGATTGTAATAACAAGTAATACAAAAAACACAACAGCAGATGAGTTTTACTCATCTGCTGTTAATGATAACAGCCTGTCCAATTCGTCGATTTGGAATTCATCAATTTCTTCTTTAGGTTCAACAGGTATATCCTTAATAGATGTATCTAAGTTAGTTGAAATAGGAGCAGGCATAGTATTTATAACATTGTAACCACGGAGCTTTTCTGCAATAAGAACGGTTATATAAGCAGAAAAATCTAAACCTAAGCTTTTAGCTTCTTCTGTGGCAAATTCTTTAATATGGCTAGATAGGGTGATAGTTGTTTTTATTTTCTTATGCATTCTTAGTTCGTCCTATAATATCATAAGTTTTTACATTTATCATTTGAGCATCATCAAGAACTTTGTATTCAGATAAATATTTTTTAAGTAAGAGTGACCCACCACCAATAAAAAGCCATCTAGAGTATTTGGATTGTTCAGGAAAAGACTGCTTTATAGAGTTAATAATTTCTTTAGCTTTAAAGCTTAATATACTATCTATATCTTTAGATATGTCTATTTCTTTCCCTTCTACATAAATGCAACGATCATCAATTAGTTCTTGCGCTTTCATGCGATTAGAATAGTTAATTCCATATTTAGATAGTGTTTGAAGTAACGTATCATACATACTGTTAACTCCAAGAGGGTAGGTTTTAGCTTCTTTAAATTGTCCTTGACTCATATAAGTTATATCAACTGTACCACCGCCAATATCAACAACTAAGGTATCCTTTTCTACTAATGACTTATCATATAAAAATAAACCGGCAGACTGAGGGAAGACTATAACACTAGTTATAGTAAAACTTTTAAATTTACCATTAATTTTAAGAGCAACTTGTCTATCTTTTAGAGCTCTTATTAGAGGTAACTTTTGCTCAGCAAAAAATTGAGCTGGTAAACCAGTGATTAATCTAACATTATTATCTATAGTATTAGTCATAGAAGCAGCAATAGCAGTATATAAGCAAAGGTGGAATATAGCATCTTTCTCTCTGCTCTGCTCAGTACTAGTAAAACCATCAGTATTTCCTATTAAATAAGTTTTATTATTATATTCTACAACATATTTAGCAGTTTCTAATTCATGAGTTTGTTCTTTTATTGTTGAAAGGAAGGAACCTTCCATATTTTCGCCTATAAAATTAGTAGTATTATATCCAATATCAGCACTTATTCTCATTTCTATCACATCCTTTTATAAATTTTTTTTATTGTAATTGTATGGTGATTATATGTTGGTTATACACCAGTATGCTTTTTTGCATAAAAAAAGTTATGTTCAAAAATAATTAATTGAAATTTTGTATGGTTATTATATGGCGATTATATGGTATTTATATGTTTAATCATCTTTAGAGCTAAGCAAATCTAATGTAACTTCGGAATTTTGGCTAGTTTCAGTATCACTAATTGCTTTCATAAGACTTAGAAGCGTAAATTCTGTTATAGTGAGCCCAAGTTTTCTAGCTGTACGTTTTATTGCTAATTTCTGCTCGGCTGTAACACGAAGCATTATTGTTGCATCTTTCATAAAATCCCCCTTTGTATATATTGTATAGATTGTCTTTACAATATATACAGTAACATAACTTATATTGAGAAAAATGTAATAATATGGGAGCGAAATAAGGGAAAATATCGACTAATTTCGTAGATACTACTGCTAATATAAGATGATATAATGGTTTTATAAGAATTGGAGGAAAAGTATGGATAATAATTATGTTTTAATTACAGGAGCATCAAGTGGAATAGGGTATGAGTTAGCAAAGCTTTTTGAAAGAGATGGCTATAATTTGATATTAGTAGCTAGAGATAAAGAAAAATTACAAATGGCAGTAGATAAGTTAAATAATGAAAAAAATAAAATTATCATGTTAGATGTAGATTTATCAAGAGAAGATGAAGTTGATAAGCTTATAAAATATATTAATAAGAATGAAATAGATATAAATATTTTAGTTAACAATGCAGGGATTGGTTCATTTGGAGAATTTGCAGAGATAGATTGGAAAACGGAAGAGAAGTTAATAGATATAAATATAAAAGCGTTAACTAAATTAACTAAATATTTTTTACCAAAGATGATTGAAAAGAAATCAGGAGGAATATTAAATGTTGCTTCTACAGCAGCTTTTGCATCAGGACCAAGAATGGCTACATATTATGCATCTAAAGCATATGTGTTAAATCTTACCGAAGCAATTCATGAAGAGGTAAAAGAATATGGAATAAATATATCGTGTCTTTGCCCAGGGCCTGTTAGAACTAGTTTTCAAAGCAAAGCAGGTATAAAGAAATCAGAAAAGGCTAAGAAGTATCTTATGAATGCAGATATAGTAGCTAAAGTAGGATATGATAAGTTTAAAAAAGGAGAAGTTATTATAATTCCTGGATTTAAAAATAAAGTATTAGTAAATGCAAATAAATTATTACCTAGAGCTATCTCTAGAAAAATTATTTTAAAAACAAATAAGAAGTAAAGTTAATTTAAGGTAATAAATTTGTAAAAAAATGTTGAAATATATATTGACCAAGAACGAATGTTCTGATAAAATAACATCAGAACAACAGTTCGGAGGTGCGATATGAAAGGTAATAGAGGGATTTTTGTTAAACTTAATTATAAAAATATTGGAGAGTTAAATAGCTTTGTGTATGACATGACAAACGGGGTAAATAAAGATGATGATAAATATGTTATGTGTGCTGGGAAATATGATAAAAATGGATGGACAATAGTATTTAAGGCAAAGAGTATAAATGAAGCACAAGAATTAGTAACTAGAAATTCTCAAAAGAGAAGTAGAAAGATAAACTCAAGCATTATTGAAAAAGAAAAAGTTAGCATTCCATCATGGATGTAATGGAATATTAAATAGATAATAAAAAAGTAAGTAGATTTACTTTCTATAAAGGTATAGAATATTTATAAGTAATATAAGTGATATTCCAAATTTAAAATTACACATAGATATTAACAAATAATAAAAGAATTAGATTTTTTATTTTGTAGTTATATACAGTGTATTTGCTTGAATAATTTAGTAGTAAGTTTTATTATAAATTTGGACTATATAAATTGGAGTGAGAATACCTTGAATAAGAAAGAGATGCCAATAGGTTTTTTAGATTCTGGATTAGGAGGAATAAGTGTATTAAGAGAAGCACTTAAGATAATGCCTAATGAGAATTATATATATTTCGGAGACTCAAAAAATGCACCATATGGGACAAAGACAAAAAAGGAAATAAGAGATTTAACATTTAATACTGTTGAGTTTTTATTAGAAAAAGGAGCAAAGGGCATAGTTGTAGCATGCAATACTGCAACTAGTGCAGCTGTAGCAGAATTAAGATTAGTATATCCTGATATACCATTAGTAGGTATAGAGCCAGCAATAAAGCCAGCAGTAGAACTGGGTAAAAAAGGCAAGATATTAATGATGGCTACGCCTATGACAGTAAAACAAGATAAGTTTAAATATTTATTAAATAGATACAAAGATAAAGCTGATATAATTCCAATACCATGTGAGGGATTAATGGAATTCGTTGAAAATGGGAATTTTACGGGAGAAGAATTAGAAGAGTATTTAAAAGAAAAACTTCATGGATATGATAGTAGTAATACTTCTTCTATAGTTTTAGGATGTACTCATTATCCATTTGTTAGCGAGGCAATCAAGAATGTAATAGGAAATGATATAGAAATTATTGATGGTGGACTAGGTACTGCAAGAGAAATAAAAAGGAGATTAGCAGAAAAAGATCTCTTAAATGATTCTCATCAAAAAGGGAAGATAGAAGTATATAATTCATCAGATGAAGAGAGATTCATAGATTTAAGTTGGAAATTAATAAATTTATAGCAAGAGGCCGAAAGGCTTCTTTTTTACTTTAAATACTATTACTAAAAACAGATATATATAAAATCATAAAAAAATATCGTTAAAATATTGACAATCAATTAAGTGTGATGTATTATAATAACATAAGAAGGAATTTTCAGAAAATTTTAAAATATAGAGGGGGATTAATCATGAGAAAGGATATTAAGGTAAAAAATTTATTAGGAAATAGCTATTCATGCGAAGATGCTATAGTTTTAAAGGATAGCATAAGAAAAAATATAGAATCAGGCATAGTATTAGATTTTGAAGGATACGATAGAATTTCAACATCATTTTTGACTTGCCTTTTCTCAGAGTTAATAGAAAAGTTAGGAAGAGAGTATGTTTTTAAACATATTTCTGTTAAAAATTTGACGAATTATTCAGATTATTCTAGGGTTGTTTTAGGAACAACATTTTAATATAACAATTAATAATACAGTTTTTTTAAGCTTCGTTACTATCGAAGCTTATTTTTTTGAAAATAATTCAACAATTTAATGCTAAATTATTGAATTGCTGTAGATAAATATGATAATAATAAGTTATAGCAAAATGAAAGAGAGGTATTTTTTATGAAAAACCCAATAGTAACATTCGAAATGGAAAACGGAGGAGTTATAAAAGCTGAATTATATCCAGAAGTAGCTCCAAATACAGTAAAGAACTTTGTTGATTTAATAAATAGAGGATTTTATGATGGATTAATATTCCATAGAGTAATACCAGGATTTATGATTCAAGGTGGATGCCCAGAAGGTATGGGAATTGGAGGACCTGGATATTCAATAAAGGGTGAGTTCTCTAGAAATGGATTTAAAAATGATTTAAAACATACAAGAGGAGTTCTTTCAATGGCAAGAGCTATGAGCCCAGACTCAGCAGGAAGCCAATTCTTCATTATGGTTGCAGATGCTCCACATCTTGATGGACAATACGCTTCATTTGGTAAAGTTATAGAAGGTATGGATGTAGCTGATAAGATAGTTGTAACTAAAACAGATTACAATGATAAACCATACGAAGATCAAGTTATGAAGAAAGTAACTGTTGATACATTTGGTGAAAAGTTCGATGAGCCAGCAATAATAGAATAGTATAATTATGGGGGATTGAGATGTTGGATAATAATAAGTGTATTTTAGCTTATGGTCTAACTAATGATGAATTAGAATGGTTAAATGAATTTAATTATAAAGTTATTAATGTATTACCTGATATGTGTGAAATGACTTTAAAAGAGGTACTCGATGGATTAAGATTTGAAATTATTAATAATAATCCTATAAAAGAGAAAGCAATAATATATAATAACTTTCCAGAGAGTGAATTGAGAGAAGCTATAGCTTTAACTAGAACTAAAATAAAAGGTGGAGTTTTAGCTATGGTAACGCCAAACTCTATTAATTGGACTTTTAATTATTTAATAAACCATTTAATAGAAGAGCGAGAATGGCATTTAAGAAATAGAAAGGAATAAAATCAAATGAGTAGAGTTGGGCAAAGAATTAAAGAAGCAAGATTAAAGTCTGGGATGTCTCAAAAGGTACTTGCTAAAAAATTAGGTGTTGCAGAAAAATATATAAATGATGTTGAACTTGGTAGAAAAGTAGTTCAAGAATCTTTTATAGATAAAGCAGCTAAAATATTAAATACAGATTTAAATGATATAAATATGGTAGTTACTGATGAAGCTCTTATGGAAGAAAGAAAGACTTTAGAAGTTAATAAGAAGCCTAAAAAGGTTGAAACAACTGAAGTTTGGAATGATGCCTTCGCTTCAGTATTAAAAAGTGTACCTATTTTTGATTATAGTTTAAACAATATAAAAGGAAAAAAAGAATTGCCTGTTCGCTCGAATAAGGTTGAAGGTTTTCCGCAGGATAAGGTTCTATACATAGAAATTCAAGATAATGAAATGTCTGGATTTAGAATGATTAAAGGTGATTTAGCTTTTGCTCATTTAGTAAAAGAACCTAGCAATAATGGAATTTTCCTTGTTGATTATAAAGGGGAAAGAATTATAAGACAATTAAAAAGTTTAGGTAATTCTAAATATCTATTAGTTAGCAACGGGGGAGCCCTAATGACTGAAACTGTTACAGTTAAGGAATTCGAAGTTGTAGCAAAATTAGAAAGAATAGAAATTACTTTATAAAAGATGCCAAAAGGCATCTTTTTTTATTGCAATAAATACAAAGTTTAAGTAATAAGCATATATTAGATTAAAGAATTTTTTTGGGGTGAAAATTATAGAAAATAATAAATTAAGGCAAGATCTATTAGGTACACTGAAAAAATTACCGGCAGAAATTCTAAATAAATTGAATATATCAAGCACTTATTTAAATAAATCGGCAGATGATTTAATAGAGGTTGTTATTATTTCTGGCGAAGCTGTGGATAAAGTTAGACAAACTGTGGATAACTTAGGTGGAACTTATGAAGATTTAGGCTATAACTTCGGTTTAGTAAAAATACATGTGGATAAGATTGTGGATTTAACTCTTAGTCCTGTAATTCAATATATAGAGCTACCAAAGAGTTTATATTTAACAGATGCACAAGCAAATAGGGCTTCATGTGTTCAAACAGCTCAAGGAGCTTATGGTTTGTTAGGAGAAGGCACATTAGTTGGATTCATAGATACTGGAATAGATTATACTCATCCAGCATTTAGAAATGATGATGGAACAACTAGAATTGAATATATATATGACCTGGATGGTGACGGTAAAGTATATGATAAAGAAATGATAAATCAAGCATTAAATTCTAACGATCCATTATCAGTAGTTAACTTAACAGATGTAGTAGGACATGGAACTCATGTAGCTGGAATAGCTTGTGCTGGAGGTAAAATAGATAAAAACTATTATGGTGTTGCACCAAAGAGTTCTATTGCAATGGTAAAGGTAACAAGGACTAGGTTTTCATTAAGTACATTAATAATGCGAGGTTTGAAATTTCTTGTTGATAGGTCAAAAGAATTACAAATGCCACTGGTAGTTAATATTAGCTTAAGCACTAATGATGGAGCTCATAATGGAAGTAGTCTTTTAGAACAATATATTCAAACTGTATCCTCTTTAGAGAAAATAACTATAGTAATTGCTGCAGGAAATGAGGGGGAAGCAGCTCACCATATAGGTGGAGACATAAATAATGAAAATAGAATAAATTTTAACGTTGCTAGCGATGAAACTATGGTTTCTATAAATTTATATAAATCAGTTTTACCACAATTGAGCCTAGAGCTTATATCTCCCGAAGGGAAAAGTAGTGGCATAATAAATTTAATTGAAGGCTTTAATAGTGGAGTTGTTGGTTCAAGTAGGTATGATATATATGATACAGGACCTAAGCCATTTGATATTAGCGGTGAAATAGGAATTGTATTATTTGGAGTAAATACTTTTATTTCTAGTGGACAATGGACAATAGTTCTAAGAAGAATAAATGATTATGAGGGAAATTTTGATATGTGGCTCCCTATATCTGAGGGGCTAAATGTAAGTACAAAATTCTTAAATCCTACTGTATATAATACATTAGGTATTCCTGCAACTGTTAGAAATGTAATATCTGTTGGAAGCTATAACTTTTTAACAAATACTATTTCGCCTTTTAGCGGAAGAGGAAGATTATATAACGGAGGAGAAATAAAGCCAGATATTGTTGCACCAGGTGAAAACATAGAATCAGCTATACCTAATAGAAGCTTTGCAGCTAAATCAGGAACATCAATGGCAACTCCTAGTGTAACAGGAATATGTGCATTAATGATGGAATGGGGGACTGTAAAGTTTAATGATCCATATTTATATGGAGAGAGATTAAGATATTATATATTATTAGGAGCTAAGAGGGATAGAAGAGATGTTATTTACCCAGATCCATCTTGGGGATATGGAGAAGTTTGTGCTTATGATAGTTTAAGTTTAATAACTGAGGTTATTAATAGTTTACTTAGAGACAAAAATGAAAAAGAAAAAGGTAATAGACAAGAAAATATTGTACCAAGCACAAATGGTACAAATACAGTAACAAATAATAATCAGCCAAGTAGCAATACAAACATAAATACAGGTAATAATGCTACAAATACTGTAACACCTACTACTTCAAGTAATACCGATAAGAATGATGTATTTTTATTAGTTGAGATTCCGACGAGAGAAGCTTTTTTACAAGCTTTAAAATTGCCAGATACTAAAGGTGTTATTATATCTGAGACATTTGCTATATTAATTACTCCTGAAAATAACATTCCTGATATAGAAAAATTAGGTATAAAAATAATTGATATAGAAATATCTACAATATTAACTTTAAATCAAATTACACCATTAGAAGCTAGTGGGATAGAGAGTATAAGGCAGAATCCTTATTTAAGATTAAATGGAAGAGGAGTACTTGTAGGAATAGTAGATACTGGAATTGACTACCTAAATCAAGAATTTATGAGGGAAGATGATACATCAAGGATATTCAGAATATGGGACCAAACTATACAAGGAAATAAAGAAATTTATAATTTAAATTATGGAATAGAATATACTGAGGAACAAATAACAGAAGCTATAAAGTTACAAAAAAGTGGAGGAGATCCTTATACATTAGTAGCAACTAAAGATACTATAGGCCATGGAACGGCTATGGCTAGTATTATTGGAGGTCGGGGAATAAATCCAGATTTAAAAGGAGCAGCACCAGATTGTGAGTTTGTAATAGTTAAGCTAACTCAAGCTAGTAAAACTGAATTAGAGAGAGCATTCATAGATTCAAATGTTCCAAGCTATACTCCATGGAGTGTATTACTAGGTATTAGATATATAACAGCTGTTGCGAAGGAAGTCAATAGACCAGTAGTTGTATATATTCCTCTTGGTAGCAATATGGGCTCACATACAGGAAACGGTATTGTAGAAGGGAGTATTAATAATAATAGTGGAAGAATTGGTACAGTTTTAGTAACTCCTACTGGAAATCAAGGTAATACTGAGACGCATACACAAGGTGTAATCGAAAAAACTGGTGATTATAAGGATATACAAATAAGAATGGGCTCTAAACAAAAAGTGTTGCCTATTGAAATATGGATGAACAAACCTAATAGAGTAGTTCTTTCAATCATATCTCCTTCAGGTGAAATTATTCCTAATCTAACATCGAAAAACACCAATAAGGAAAGAATAAAGTTTACTTATGAAGGAACTGAAATGATTGTTAATTTTACAAGTCCAGAGCAAACTACAGGAGATGGATTGATATCTATACAAGCATCAAACATAAGAGAAGGTATTTGGAAGTTTAGATTGACAGGTGAATATATAGTAAATGGAAATTACTATGCATGGATACCTCAAAGAGAATTAATAGATGCAGATACAAAGTTTTTAAGTCCGGTTGAGGATACTACATTAACACTTCCGAGCACAGCATCTGGAGCTATATCAGTAGCATATTATAATCAAAATAATAACTCAGTAGTTGGAGAGTCAGGAAGAGGATATACAAGAGATGGAAGAATAAAACCAGAGATTGCAGCAGGAGGAGTAAATGCTTTAGTTGCGAGACCAGGTGGAGGAACTACTACAATTACAGGAGCATCTGTGGGAGGAGCTGTTGTTGCGGGAGGATGTGCATTAATATTACAGTGGGCAATAGTAGATGGTAATGACCCAACTTTATATTCTAATCAGATAAAATCATACATTATAAGTGGAGCAAATGGAAGGCAGGGAGATATATATCCTAATAGAGATTGGGGTTATGGAATGTTTGATTTAGAAAAAGTTTTTGATGTAATAAGGGATGTATATTCACCGAAATTTGATAATCAGAGTAGGTATGATGAATATAACGTTGGAAGTTTATTTGTACGAAAGCCTAAAGAAGATTAATGTAGTAACTAATTAAGATTAGAAATCATATTTATATTAGTGGAGAAATATATTAAGGAGAAATTATGGCTGAAAAGGGAAGATTAAAGATACAATGTTACGTAAATGATACCTATATCCCAGTAGATGGGACTAAAGCTATATTGAAGCCATCAGCAGGTCAAGAAGGGGAAAGTAAAGAAGTAAATCTTGTCACAAATTCATCAGGAGAAACTGAAATAATAGAATTAGATGCTCCTCCATTTGCATATTCTCAGGAGCCATCAAGACCAACACCATACAGTTTATATGATTTAAGAATTGAGAGAGCTGGATTTCAAGATTTAACAGTAAATGGAATTCAAATCTTTTCTCAATCTCTTGCAATTCAACCTTGTTATTTAATTTCGGCTAGCGATATTATCAGTAGAAAGACAAGAGCTGATATTATAAATATAGCCCCACATACCTTAAACGGTAATTATCCATCAAAGATACCAGAAGAAGTAGATAAACCATTACCACCACCAACAAGTGGGGTTGTACTTCCAAAACCAGTAGTACCTGAATATATAACAGTTCATGATGGAAGCCCAAATAATGATTCTGCACCTAATTACAAAGTTCCTTATAAAGATTACATTAAAAATGTAGCTTCTTGTGAAATTTATTCTACTTGGCCTGAAAGTACAATAAGAGCTAATGTATATGCAATAATATCTTTTACTCTTAATAGAATATATACAGAATGGTATAGGGGAAAAGGAAAAAATTACGACATAACTAACTCTACTGCATATGACCATGCATTTAATTATGGTAGAAATTTATATGACAGCATAAGTGTTATAGTCGATGATATATTTTCAAGTTATATTAGGAGATATGGAAGAAAGCAACCTTTATTAACTCAATATTGTGATGGTAAAAACGTTCAATGTCCTGGATGGATGACTCAATGGGGAAGTAAATATCTTGGTGATCAAGGAAAGACACCATATGATATACTAACTCATTTTTATGGAGATGATATAGAACTTGTAACAGCTGAAGTTGTTGAAGGTTCACCTAAATCTTATCCTGGTTATGATTTAACTGTAGGATCAAGTGGACCAGAGGTTCAAACTATACAAGAGCAACTAAATAGAATAGCACAGAATTATCCGCTTATACCTAAGGTCGCTGTTGATGGAGTCTATGGAGATTCAACCAAAGAATCAGTAAAGGTATTTCAAAGCATATTTAATCTACCACAGACAGGGATAGTCGATTATGCAACATGGTATAAGATATCAGACGTATATGTTGGAGTAACAAGAATAGCAGAATTAAGAGGATCAGTTAAGAGAACATTTATACCACCAGTATCATTTGATATAATGAATAACAAGAATATACCTAGCTTAACTTATTTTGAAGACTAATTTAGTTACTAAGTGAAGATAAGAGTGGCTTGTACAGAGAAGTGTTTATCTTATATGAAAAGAAATATGCCCACGGCAGAGAAATTGTGCCGTAGGCATATTTTTTATAAGTGTATTCAAATAAATATTTAACTGTTAACATGATTAACAGTTAAGTTCTTTTTTATGTTTAATGTAAAAGTAAATGCATTGAGAGATAAATATTAAGCTTAATATCCCAAATAGAGGGTAAAGTATAGATATTAAATTACTAAATCCTATTTGTGATATAGGTAGTGCTACTGCAAGTACTAAGAAAATACCATGTTTAAATTTTATATTAAAAGTTTGTTCTAAACTTTTACTTATAGAGTAAACATCAGAAACTTCTGTAGAGAACATTTCTAACCAGATTATTATTAGCAATATAGCTTGAATTATATTACCAAATCTTTGAGCTACTAATAATAGAGGTATTTCGTATTGATATATATATGGTTGATTTATAAATAATAATAAGTTAATTATACAAGAAAGAACTGTTAAACCTAATGCACCGAAAATAACTCCATAAGTCATAATCTTAGGTTTTTTTACTTCATTACTTAAAGGAACTAGAACTCCAGAGCAACATAGAACATTGTATCCAGCATAAAGGATAGTAGATAAAACAATTCCGCTTTTTTGAGGTTCAAAACTATTAATAAATTCAAAACTAAGTGTATCATTAGAGAATAGGCAATAAAGTATGAAGATTACAGAAATAGTTGTTATAAGTGATGGAACAATAAAAGAATTTACTTCAATTAAACCGTTTGTATCTCTTAACAAAAATATAGATGCTACTCCAAGCATAATTAAAGTTCCGACAATTTTAGGTATACCAAAAAATTGATTAATTAAAGCCCCACTTCCAGCTAAAATTATAGATGCGCTAGAAAGCAAGTAAACAGTAGTTATTATTCCAGTTATCTTTCCTAATAAATTTGGACTAATTACTTTTAATACGTCAGTATAAGAATTAAGTTTATAAGCTATTCCTATTTTACAAATAATAGAGCCCATTATGATATAAAAAATACCACAACATATTATGCCAATAAAGCTACTTAATCCATATGATGTAAAGAACTGAGTTATTTCTTTACCAGAAGCAAGCCCAGCTCCAACAATAGTCCCTATAAATACTACAGCTATCTGAAAAATTTTAGTTAAATCTTTTTTCAATTACATCCCTCCAATATATTCCTAATATAAAATATATAAGTTTTACATTAGTTTTATTCTTTATTTATGAATAAGAGAGAATTTTATAGAAAAAATAAAATTATATAACTAGTTTTAGAAAGAATAATATTAAAGGTGGTTATCAAATTGAAAATAAATAAATCACTAATTGTAATTATAATGCTAACAATATCAATTTTAACTGGATGTTCTAAAGTAGAAGATAAAGATGATGTAGCTATTAACTTATTTGATATGCAAAAAGCAAATAATATAGTAAAAGATTATTTGAATAATGTTATTTCAGGAAATCTTGATGCTGCAAATAATTTGCTTTCAGAAGAGTTAGTAAGTTCTAATAAAAACACAGGAGAAGGTGTTTCAAAAATTATTTCTTTTAAATCTGATGAATCTATAGAAGGTAGTAATTATGCATATTTTATTTATAATATAGTAAGAAGTTCAGATGTTGAACCTAAAAGTGATTTAGAGAATATTACTTTTAAAATAAAAAAACAACATAACGAATATAAGATTGATGAAATAAAATCTAAATCAGAAAAAGAAATTTATACAAAGGGTAATGGGTTACGTGTAATAGGAGAAGAAGGTGGCAAGAGTAGTTTAATTATTAGTTTAAGCAATTTACCTAAAGATACATACTTAAAAGATAATAATATAATGCTTTACAAAGATATAGTTCCTAAGCAGTCATTTGGAAAGGTTTGTTTAAGTTTTACAGGAAAAAGAATTGCAATAACAACAACCGATAATAAAGATTCATATATATGTATAGCGTACATAGATGAAGCATTAATGACTAGTGCTCAACCAGGAAATGAAGGTGGTAATTCAGGAGCAAGTTTAGGTACTGAAAATATTGATGTATTAGAGGACGCTTTAGAAAAACCTATTGCACAAAAGTTAGTTACTATAGATTTATTGAAGGATAGCGAAGTAACAAAATTTGTTTTTTCAGAAGAAGAGGATATCTTACAAGTAAACTATAACAATAAGTATAATAAAGAAAGAGTTAGACTATATAAAAGTGATAATGGAGAATTAATTCAAACTGAGTTAGATACTATGTTCCCAGAAGAAAAATATAATATTTCTAATGGAAAGTTTGAAGAAGATGTTTTTAAATTTAAAGTAACGACTTCTGAAGGACAACAAGAAGCTCTAAGTGGGGAATATATTTTAGATTTAGAAAACTTGGAAATTAATAAGTTGTAATTAATAGATGAGTGTTTTAAAATAGTTAATAATAAAATTAATTAAAAGGGAATCAGTATTTAGCTGATTTCCTTTTAATATCATTAAAATAGGAGTTATATATGAGAAAAGAATGGAATGGTAAGAGATATCATAGCTTAAATTATTTCCTAAGAAATAAATTTAATGAGAAAATATATAAAATATCATTAGACGGTGGATTTACTTGTCCTAATAGAGATGGGAAAGTAGCTAAGGGAGGATGTACATTCTGTAGTGCTAGAGGTTCAGGTGACTATGCTGGTAGTAGAATATTATCTATTAATGAACAGTTTGCTGATAGAAAAAAGATGATGGAGAAAAAGTGGAAAGATGGAAAGTATATTGCTTACTTTCAAGCCTATACTAATACTTATGCTCCAGTAGAAGAGTTACGTCAAAAGTATGAAGAAGCAATAAGCCAAGAAAATGTAGTAGCATTATCTATAGCAACAAGACCTGACTGTTTAGATGATGATGTAGTAGATTTACTTGAAGAGATAAGTAAGAAAACATATCTTTGGGTAGAGCTTGGGCTTCAAACTGTTAATGATGAAAGTGCAAGAAACTTTAATAGAGGATATGATTTTGAAGTTTTTAAAGAAGGAATAAAGAAACTTCAGGATAGAAATATCGAAGTTGTAGTACATACTATTTTTGGATTACCAGGTGAGACTAAAGAAGACATGCTAAAGACTGTTGATTATGTAGCTCATTCAGGAGCTCAAGGAATAAAGTTCCATTTACTTCATTTAATGAAAGGAACACAAATGGTTAAACAATATGAGAGCGGAGAATTACAATTATTAAGTCAAGAAGACTATATTGATTTAATATGTAAAGGAATAGCTATGTTACCACAAGAAATGGTCGTACATAGACTAACAGGAGATGCTCCAAGAGAAAGTTTAATTGGACCAATGTGGAGTTTAAAGAAGTGGGAAGTTTTAAATTCTATAGATAAAGCATTAGAAGATAATGATATTTATCAAGGGAAAAATTATATAGAAAAGTAAGAATGTTTTATTTTTACAAATAAAGAGTGCATAGCACTCTTTTTTAATTTAAAATAACATTTAAGGGAACAAATTAAAGATGTTAAAAGTCTAATTTTTGAAGGGAGCGGATTATGTGGAAGCTTCAATGGAGACTCAGAATAATAAAGTTGTGAGCATAGAAGTAAGAAGAGCAAAAAATGGTGATAAAGATGCTTTTTGTAATCTAATCAGAATAAATAAAATGTCAATGTATAGAGTAGCAAAATCTATATTAAGTAAAGAAGAAGATGTGGAAGATGCTGTTTCTGAAGCAATACTAAAAGCATATAAAAATATAAAATCCTTAAAAGATGAGAGTTTATTTAAGACTTGGCTTATAAGAATAGTAATAAATGAAAGCAATACTATTTATAAAAAGAGAAGTAAAGAGATAAGTGTTGAAAATGAACATTTTATTAATGTACAAGTTAATGATAAATATAAGGATTTAACATTGTATAATGCTATAAATTCATTGGATGAGGACTTGAGAACTACAACTATATTATTTTATTTTGAAGATATGAAATATAAAGATATAGCAAATGCTTTAGGGATAAAAGAAGGTACAGTAAAGTCGAGATTATCGAGAGCGAAAGAGAAGTTATATAATATTTTAAGGGAGGATCTTCATGGATAAGTTTGATGAGTTTTTAAAGAAAAAAACTGAAGATGAAAATAATGAATTCACTTTACCAGAATCTTTTAATCTCAAAATAGAAGAAACTTTAAAGTGTTTAGAAGATAATAAAAAAGAAAAGTGGTATAAGAATAGAAAAATAATATCTATGGTAGCTTGTTTTGCGTTAGTATTTTTTGTTGGATTAAGATATACAGTATTTAATGGTAGTTTAACAATAAATGAGAGTACTACTATGGATATGCAATCAGATAGTGTTCAAAGGAGTAGTATACCTGAACCAGAAATATCAAATTATAGTTTAGAAAATAGTGAAGATTTTATTATTAATCAAAATGAGGTAAAAGAATTAACTATTAAGTCACTATCTGGGGAGGCAAAATTTAAATTTGTTAATAAAGAAGAAGATATTAATAATATTATAGAGTCAATTAATAAATTATATAAATTTGAAGTAATTGACCAAGGAATATCAGAGTGGGATTTTTTAATACAAACAACTGGAGAGGTTAATCATACTATAGAAGTTAAAGGAAATTTAATAAATATAGATAATAGATGTTACGAGTCAAATGAAGATATTTCAGAAATTATAAGAAATATTTATGATAATTTAAATTACGAAGAAAAAAATATAAAATATTGTAATGTTACTTATTAACATAGATAACTTTAATTAATAAGTAAGAATTAAAAATTAATGATTAATGATGAAATTAGTTTATAAAAAAATAAAGCCAGCTTTGCTGGCTTTATTTTTTAATTATTTATGCTTAATTGATTAAACTACTTGGAAGATGAAGAATTTTAAGTAGTATGATTCATCTGAATTCCAAAGGATTGGATGATCTGAACTTTGAGTTCTTACCTCTATTTGTCTTAAAGTTCTTCTAGCATCGTGAGCAGCTTCTAGAACTGTCTTTTTAAGTTGTTCTTCACTCATATAGTGAGAGCAAGAGCATGTAGCGAAGTATCCACCTGGTTTAACCATTTTTAGTCCTCTAAGGTTAATCTCCTTATAACCTCTTATTGCAGCATTAACTGTATTTCTAGATTTAGTGAAGGCTGGGGGATCTAAGATAACAACATCAAATTGTCTTCCTTCTCTTGACCAATCACCAAGAACATCAAAAGCATTATGACATTCAAATTTAACAGTATCTTGAAGATTATTAAGCTCTGCGTTTCTTGTTGCACAGTCTATAGCATGTTGAGAAACATCTATACCTAATACAGATTTTGCCCCAGCTATTCCAGCGTTTAAAGCAAATGAACCAGTATGAGTAAAGCAGTCTAAAACATCTCTACCTTTGCATATTCTATGCATTGCAGCTCTATTTTCCTTTTGATCTAGGAAGAATCCAGTCTTTTGACCATTCTCTAAATCAACTATATATTTAACTCCATTTTCAACTATTTCAATATTAGTATCGAAAGGTTCTGTTAAGAATCCTTTAGTTTGTTCTAAACCTTCAATTTCTCTAGTCTTTATGTCACTTCTTTCATAAACACCTTTAGCACCATATTCTTCAACTAATATTTTAACGATTATATCTCTATATTTGTCCATGCCTAAAGTAGAAATTTGAATTACGTAATAATCACCAAATTTATCAACTGTTAATCCAGGTAAGAAATCAGCTTCACCAAATATAAATCTACAAGAAGATGTATCTATTACAGTTTTTCTGTAATCCCATGCAGCAGCAAATCTCTTTTTGAAAAAATCTTCATTGATTTCCTCATTTATATCTCTAGTCATTATTCTGATAGTGATTTTACTTTGGTCATTTATATAACCTTTTCCAATAAAATAATTCTTATGATTATATACCTCAACTATATCGCCATTTTCATAATCGCCATCATATTCATTTATTTCATCTATATATATCCAAGGACGACCTTGTTCTGCTCTCTTATTTTTACCTTTATGTAAATAAAATTTACAATTCATTTGTAAACATCTCCTTTATGAAATAAGTCTTATAAGATTATAACATAACTATTAATAAATCAATAATTAAAAATCAATTTATTAAAACAAGTCTATTAAAATTATATTAATATAACAAAATGAAACTAAAAAAGCACATTTTGTGACAAATTAAAAATAAATGATAAAAATAAATATTAAAAAAATATAAAAAACATGATTGACTTAATAAAATGATTATGGTAAAATTTTACCAACACATATATATGTAATAAAATGTAAAATAAGTAAAAATAGTAGTAAACACAATATAAATTAGAATAAAAGAGTATAATTGCTATAAAATTTAGCACTTTATATAAATTTATAAAAATGACAAAGATAAAAAGGGGGAAATAACATGAAAAGGAAGATACTTGCATTACTATTAGCCAGTACTATGTTACTAACTGTTGGCTGTGGTAATAAATCAACTAGCGACGGTGGGGACAGTAGCAATTCTGGTGGTAGTAGCAATAATACATTAGTTATTGGTACTCAATCATTTAATGGAGTATTTAATCCATTTTTCTATACTACAGCATATGATGCACAAGCATTTGAAACAGTATTCAGCGTAGTATCAGAATTAAATGAAAATAATGAATTAGTGGACAAGGCTGGTCACATAAGTTCAGAAGAAGTTAAAGCTGAAGATGGAACTGTACAAACACTTTATACAATTAAATTAAAAGAAGGAATGAAGTTCCATGATGGTGAAGATGTTACTATTGATGACTTAATATTTAGTTATTATGTAATGGCAGACCCAACATATGATGGTATGTCTACATTCGTTACTTCTTTAGATATAGTTGGTTTAAAGGAATACTACTATGATGATGCTGATTATACATCAAAAGTAGCTAAAATTTCTGAAGAAGCTAATGCAAAAGCTGCAACTGAAGAAGGGTTTATAGAATATTTAATTGCTACTAACTGTGAAGGTTGGTATGCTGGGGATCCAAATGGAGATGTTGGAGATGGAAGAACTTTCGTTCAATATTTAAAGGATGAAGGATATGAGGCTGATAGCGTTGCTTCAAAGAGTGATGAATTCTTAAAATTATTAGCTAAATGTGAATATGAAAAGTATGCTGATGGATATGATGCAGTTACTTACTGGACAAATGTATATTCTGAAGACTATATAAACCAAGGTTTAGCTGATGGTATTGATGTTCCAGAAATCGAAGGTATTAAGAAAGTTGATGATTTAACTTGTACAGTATTAGTTAATGGAATCAATATAATCGGAGACCGTCAATTAGCACAAACTTACTTAACACCAGAACATTACTATGGTGAGGGATTTGTTAAAGGTGACTTATCAATGGTAAAAGCTAAGAGTGGTACTCCAATGGGTTCTGGACCATTCAAATGGGTTGGATACAATAACAACGTTGTACACGTTGAAAGATTTGATGATTACTTCTTAGGTACTCCTAAGATAGAAAATATTAAATACCAAGTAATTGATGAACAACAAAAAGTTAATGCAATTATTTCAGGTGATATAGATATAACAGATCCAAGTGCTTCTTTAGAATTAATGGATGAATTAGAAGCTAACGGAATTGAATATTCTTTAGTTGGTAACCCTGGATATGGATATATAGCAATATCTGCTAAGAGAGTTCCAGAGTTAAAAGTTCGTGAAGGTTTAATGCACTTAATGACTAGAGAACAAGCAGTAAATACTTACTATGGTGAATTAGCTCAAGTTATAGAAAGACCAATGACTCCAACATTAGCAGAATATCCACAAGATGCAGAAGAATATTGGGGATATGATAAAGAAAAAGCTTTAGCTTGTTTCTTAGAAGCTGGATATGTACAAGAAAATGGTAAGTTAATGAAAGATGGAAAACAACTTTCAGTAGAAGTTGCTATAGGAGATGCTTCATCACATCCATCTACACCAATCTTAACTCAAATGAAATCTGATATGGAAGAGTTAGGAGCTGAATTAATAGTTAGTGACGTTGACTTCTCAATATTAACTAACCGTATAAACAACGATGACGTTGATATGTGGGTTATGGCTTGGGGTAAATCTACAAACTGTGACTTAACTCAAATCTTCGGTAGTGAATCTACTAAATCAGGTGGATCTAATAGAACTTGGGTACAAGATGCAAAAGTTGATGAATATTTAAAACAAGTAATGCAAACTCTTGACATTGAGGAAAGAAAAGAATTAGTTGCAGAAGAGTTAGACCAAATTATGAGTTGGGCTACTTATATGCCAGTTTACCAACGTAAAAACTTATTAATTTATAACCCTAATACAATTAACGTTGACACAATTCCTTCAAATACTTCAACTTATTACAATTATGTAAATGAAATTCATTTATTAGAATTAAATTAGTTCTATAGTATTAATGTATGAGGATGTTTTAATTAGCATCCTCATATTTTACATATAGTTACAATAAATAAATTAAATTTAAGTTATCTAGTGCAATGATTATAAAACTAAAATTTAATTGAAATGTAAAAGTAAATACTGTAGTAACTAATATCATTAAATACTTTAAATGTAATTTATTTATTGCAAATGTGTGAATAAAGTATTAATTAGCCAATATAAAAAATATCATTAAATAATTTTAAATCTGAACGAAAGAGGTGTATCTATGAAGCAATATGTTATACGTCGTATATTAATTAGTATAGTTGTTCTTTTCGGAGTATCATTCATGATTTATGGGATATTACGTTTAATGCCTGGGGACTTTATTGAGCAAATGACATCAGGAAATCCAAGTATAACAGCGGAACAAAAAGAGTTTTTAAGAGAATCTTATGGGTTAAATGGAACTGTTATTGAAGGATATGTAACTTGGATAAAAAAAGCTATCACAGGAGATTTCGGAAAATCATTCCTTTATGCAAAGCCTGTTACTGAAGTAATAAAGAGCAGAATGTGGACATCTTTCTCATTAGCAGCAATTGCTTTTGTTATACAGCTCTGTATAGCGATTCCGCTCGGAATACTTGCGGCTACAAAACAATATACAAAAACAGATTATCTTATAGTTTTTCTTGCATTAGCAGGAATATCCTTACCAAGCTTCTTCTTAGCAGCTGTTTTACAAAGAGTTTTTGCTATGGGACTGGGATGGGTTCCTTTATCAGGTATGGTAACGGCAAGAGAAAATTTTACAGGATTTAGATTAACTTTAGATATTGGATACCATTTTATTTTACCAATTACAGTGTTTGTAATAACTGGTATTGGTGGATGGTTAAGATATGTTAGAACAAATATGTTAGAAGTATTAAATGCTGACTATATAAGAACTGCACGTGCTAAAGGTTTATCTGAGCGTAAAGTAATAGGAAAGCATGGATTTAGAAATACATTAATTCCAATAGTAACATTTATCGGAGGAACAATACCAAGCTTGTTTGCAGGAGCAATAATATCAGAAGGAATATTCTCTATTCCTGGATTAGGAAAAGCAGCTCTTGATGCAGTTCAAAATAAGGATTTACCTTTCTTAATGGGATACCTAATGTTTATGGCTGTACTTACATTACTTGGAACACTTATTTCAGATATATTATACGCAGTAGTTGATCCGAGAGTTAGATATAATTAGGAGGGGTTTTGATGATAACTGCAGAAGAATTAAAAAACATTAAGCAATCTAACCAAGAAGAACAAGATAGTTTTGAGAAAAACCAAATAATTCAAACTCCAGGTCAGCTAATAATGAAAAGATTTTTAAGAAACAAGTTAGCTATTTTAGGGGTATGTATTATTTTAGCAATTTCCTTGTTCTCATTTGTAGGACCATTATTTTCACCTTATGGAGAATATGAAATATTTTATATAAATCAAACAACTGGTGAAGAAATAAGAATGACTGATACGGAAGGAATTAAAGGGAAGAATGTAGGAGTTAATGTAAAAGCTCCAATGTCAGCTTCTCACCCTTTAGGTACTGATGCTGATGGTCGTGACGTATTAACTAGACTTATGTACGGTGGAAGAATATCCATAATGTTCAGTGTAGTTGTAACAATCATTGAGTTGCTGTTAGGAGTAACTTTAGGAGGAATAGCTGGTTATTATGGCGGAAAGATAGATATGTTAATCATGAGATTAGTTGAAATATTCTATTGTATACCATTCTTCCCGTTAATGCTTGTTACATCATCATTGATGGCTGCCTTTGGAGTAAAGCCTCAGATGAAGATTTATTTCTTAATGCTTATAATGGGGGTATTCAACTGGGCAGGTGTTGCGAGAATGATTAGAGGACAAATTCTTTCAATACGTGAAATGGATTATATGCAAGCAGCAGAAGCTTGTGGTTTAAGTGTAAGTCGTAAGATATTTAAGCATCTAATTCCTAATGTTACTCCAGTAATCATAGTAATGGCTACTATGGATCTTGGTAGTTTCATATTAACTGAATCAGCTTTAAGCTACTTAGGAGTAGGACTTTCATTCCCATATGCATCATTAGGTAATATGGTTAATGCGGTTAATAGTACTGTAATAATGAAAAATTACTTAAATATTTGGTTACCACCAGGAATAATGATATTATTCATAGTTATGGCCTTTAACTTTATTGGTGATGGTTTAAGAGATGCATTCGATCCAAGGATGAAGAGGTAGGTGAGTAGAAGTGGAAATGAATAATAAAGAATATAAAAAGAAACAAAGAGCTAAAATGAAAGAAATAAAGAAATTCAACTCAAAGATGTATAAGAAGTATAATAAGGATAAGAAACTTAAAAATGTACCAGAATCTCATTATACAGTAACTATGAGGGATGAAAATAATATATTAGAGTTTCATAATTTACAAACTCACTTCTTTACTGATACAGGAACTGTAAAAGCTGTTGATGGAGTATCTTTTGATATCCCAAGAGGAGCTACAGTAGGTGTAGTAGGTGAATCAGGATGTGGTAAATCTGTAACTAGTCTTTCTATAATGAGATTATTACAAGGACCACAAGGACAAATTGTTGGTGGAGAAATAAGATTTAATAATAAAAGTTCAGGAAAGGCAGTAGATATTGCTAAACTTCCTTTAACAGAAATGCAAAAGTTACGTGGAAATGAAATCTCAATGATTTTCCAAGAACCTATGACTAGTTTAAATCCAGTGTTTACAATTGGTGATCAATTAGCTGAACCAATTATGTTGCATGACCCTAAGATGAAAAAAGCAGATGTAGAAACTAGGGTAATAGAATTATTAAAACTAGTAGGTATAGCTAATCCAGAAGGTATAGTTAATAGATATCCTCACGAATTAAGTGGTGGTATGAAACAAAGAATTGTAATTGCAATGGCATTATGCTGCGACCCTCAATTAATTGTTGCAGATGAGCCTACAACAGCATTAGACGTTACTATTCAGGCGCAAATATTAGATTTACTTCGTGATTTGAAGGATAAAATAAATGCATCTATAATGCTTATAACTCATGACCTTGGAGTAGTAGCTAGTATGTGTGATTATGTAGTTGTTATGTATGCAGGTAGAGTAATAGAAAAAGGAACAGTACATGAAATATTTAAAGATCCTAAACATCCATATACTATTGGGTTAATTAAGTCTTTACCAAGTATGAATGAAGGTAATGATAAGCTATATTCTATACCTGGAAATGTTCCAAATCCAATTAATATGCCAAATCACTGTTACTTCAAAAATAGATGTGATAAGTGTAATGATGAATGTTTTGGAGATTACCCTCCTATTAAGGAAATAACACAAACACATAAAGTAAGCTGTCATCTTTATAAATAACTAAGGAGGTAATTATGAGTAGCCAAAATATTTTAGAAGTTAAAAATTTAAAGAAGCATTTCCCTATAAAAGCTGGTGTATTCCAACATGTTGTTGGACATGTTAAGTCAGTTGATGGGGTGTCTTTTGAAATAAAAAAAGGACAAACATTTGGGCTAGTAGGTGAATCTGGTTGTGGAAAAACTACAATAGGACGTACAATACTAAGATTAGTAGAACCTACAGAAGGTGAAGCTATATTAAATGGAAAAGACATATTTAAAATGTCTAAAAAAGAGCTTCAAAAAATTAGACCACAAGCTCAAATTATTTTCCAAGACCCATACTCTTCATTGGATCCTCGTATGCCTGTTGGTGAAATTATAGGTGAAGCTGTAAGAGCACATGGAATAGTTCCAAAAGAGCAGTATAGAGAATATATAATGCAAATAATGGAGGATTGTGGATTAAGACCATATCATATAGATCGTTACCCACATGAATTCTCAGGAGGACAACGTCAACGTATATGTATTGCCCGTGCATTAGCTCTTAATCCAAGTTTAATTATTGCTGATGAACCAGTAAGTGCATTAGATGTTTCTATTCAAGCACAAATAATAAACTTAATGAGAGAACTTCAAGAAAAGAGAGGTATTTCTTATTTATTTATATCGCATGATTTATCAGTAATAAAATATATTTCTCATGTAATAGGTGTAATGTACTTAGGAAATTTAGTTGAATATGCAACAACTGAGGAGCTATTTAATAATCCTATGCATCCATATACTAAGGCATTATTAAGTGCAGTTCCAGTACCGGATCCAGATGTTAAGATGGATAGAACTATATTAGAGGGAGATCTTCCATCTCCAGCTAATCCACCAGTTGGATGTAAATTTAATACACGTTGTCCAGAATGTATGGATATCTGTACTAAAGAAGCACCAACATTAAGAGTAATGAAAAATGGACATAAAATAGCTTGTCATTTATATGATGAAAAAGATTTATAATATTAAATACTAAGTAAGAAGAGCTGTTCGATGAACAGCTCTTTACTTATGTGAAAATAAGGTGCAATTAAAAAAATGATTCTTACTTTTATACAATGCCTTTTACATATAAATAAGGAATATTATAATAAATGTATACAATAAAGATGTGGATGGATAAGTTGATATGAATTATGTTTATATTTTAAAGTGTAGTGATGATAGTCTATATACTGGTTGGACAAACAATTTGGAGAAAAGATTTAAAGCGCATTCCACTGGTAAAGGAGCAAAATATACAAAGGCTAGATTACCAGTGGAATTAGTATATTATGAAGAGTTTGAAGATAAGATAGATGCAATGAAGAGAGAATATGAGATAAAGCAATTGAAGAGAAAAGAGAAGTTAGAATTAATTAATAGAAAAATTGATGTGTGAATGTCAGCGATTAGAAATTAAATCTTAGAATAAAGAGAAGTGAATATTAAAAATAGTAGTATTAATAAATAAGTTATAGAAATAGTAGAATCTTTTTATATGAAAAGACTACTATTTTTTTTTGAAATTTTTAATAAGTATAATGGAGAAACTTAAAATTTGAGTTTTGTTAGTTGAATTTATATTTTTATTACTAGAAAAAGAAATTACACTTAATATTAATAATTACAGTTGGTGTATATTTTGTGTAAAAAGATTAAAAAATTTTAATTTTACTCTAATTTTGTCTTCATGAAAGATATTAGCTTGTATTATATAATTCAATTACAGATTAGCAAGAAGGAGAAGATAATATGAATGAATATTTAGAAACAATAAGAGATAAAATAAAAACAAATAAAAGAAAATTAATAAAAAGAGCATCAATAGTAGTAGCCATAATAGCTGGATTAGGTATTGCAGCATTTGCAACTGTTTATAGTATAGCAAAATCTAATATTAATTATACAGTTGAAGAAGCAAAAGCAATAGTACTTCAATCAGTTCAAGGAGAAATAGTAAGAGTTAATAAAAGATTAGATTTAGATACTTTTAGTTTTGAATATGAATTTAAAATAAAAGATAAAAATAATATGCTGATAAAGGCTGATGTAAATTCTAGCCTAGGTGTTATTACAGATTTAGATAGCTATTATGATTAAAATTCAAATATGAATTAAATAAGGAGCAATCACTGTGAAAAACATATTAATTGTTGAAGATGAAGCAAATATTTCTGACTTTGTAAAAGGAGAATTAGAATATGAAGGATATAATGTTTGCATTAAAGAAGATGGTAGAGAAGGTTTGGAAGAAGCTTTAAAAAACGAATATGATCTTATAATATTAGACGTTATGTTACCTTCTATGAATGGTTTTGAAATATGTAGAAGATTAAAGAGAGAAAAACAGTCCACGGTAATAATGCTCAGTGCAAAGGATAGTGTAATGGATAAGGTTAATGGTCTTCAAATAGGAGCGGATGATTACATAGCAAAACCATTTGCAATAGAAGAATTACTTGCACGTATTGAAGTAGTATTTAGAAGGCAAGATAATTCAAATAATTACATAATAAAATTTAAGGACATCACAATTAATAAAAGTTCAAGAATTGTTAAAAAAGATGGTAATGAGATAAATTTAACTAATAAAGAGTATGAATTATTAATGATATTGCTAGATAACAAGGATAAGGTGGTTACTAGAGAAGAACTATTAGAAAAAATATGGGGATATGGATATGAACCAGAAACTAATGTTATAGATGTATATATCAGATATTTAAGGTCAAAGTTAAATAATGAGAATAAGGAACAATATATACAAACAGTTAGATCAGTTGGTTATATTATGAGGAGCTAATAATGAAAACTAAAAAGGTACCTATATTTTTAGAATTTATGAAAAAATCATTTTTTATAATTGGTTTAATTTTATTTATATATACAATTGGTCAACTAATTGCATTTGGTATGTTTACAGATGAATATGAAAGAGATTTATTAAAAGATAGGTATAAAGAGATAGTTAGTTTATCTCAAGATATAAACGTACAAATATCAGAAAATAGTTTTTATCAATACTTACAACATTTAGCAAATGATGATGAATATATTAGGATTTATTCATCAAACAAAATATACTATGAATCTCTATCTGAAGTATGGGAAAATATTAAATTTGATTATTTAAATAAAGATATTTCAATTAAACCTAGATTTTTTGATTCTGATATATATATGGTACTAACAGCCCCAATAAATATAGCAGGGTCCGAATATACATTACAGATAGCTAGAGAAAATGAGATGTTGAAGGATTTTACTGAAAACTCTTTTCAAATTTTAATTTTTACATTAATTTTAGGATTGATTTTAAGTGGTATAGGAGCTATTTACGTTTCAAAGAATTTTATAAATAGACTTAGAAGGCTTACAACAACTATGAATGAAATAAAGGAAAATGGTATCAATAAAAGAGCTGAGATTTCAGGACTAAATGATGAGATTGATAAAGTAAATATTGTTTTTAACTCAATGATGGATGAATTAGAAGAAGCATTTCATGAGCAAAGTAGATTTGTGTCAGATGCATCACATGAATTAAAAACACCGCTGACAGCACTTCATGGACACTTAAGTATGCTTAAAAGATGGGGAAAGAATGATAAAGATCGTTTAGAGAAATCATTGGATATATGTTTAAAAGAAGTTGAAAGATTAAAAAAATTAGTAAATGATATGTTATTACTATCTAAAGCAGAAAAATCAGAAATAAACTTAGATAAATTAGAAGAAATTAATCCGATAATAGTAGTTGATGAGGTTATAGAAGAATATAGAGTTTTAAAGCCAAATGTAAAATATATCGTTAATACTGATGAAGATATAAATATGAAAATTGACCCAAATGATTTAAAACAATTATTAATTATATTTATTGATAATTCTATAAAATATAACAATAAGGATAATATAGAAATTGAAATAACATTAAAAAAAGAAGCTAGTAAATTAAAATTAGAAGTTAAGGATAATGGGATTGGAATTCCAGAGAATGAAATTAATAATGTAATGAAGAGATTCTACAAGATTGATAAATCTAGAGTAAATAATAATTCTTTTGGAATTGGATTATCCATTGCAAATAGAATAGCAAATAATTATAATGCTAAAATTCAAATAGATAGTGAATTAGATAAATATACGAGGATAAGTGTATATTTCAAGTGATATAAATTATATTTAACAAAAGGAGAAAAAATGAAAAAATTAAGTTTAGCAGCGATTATAGTAACAGTTAGTATTAGCTTAATAGGATGTACAAATTCAGGTGTAGCAAATAACGGTAATGGGAATAACACTGAATCTAGTATACAAAATAATAATGTAAATAATACAGGTGATATTTCATTAGATAAAGCAAAACAAATTGTATTATCACATGCAGGATTAAGTAGTGATCAAGTAACATTTGTTCAAGCAAACAAGGATTTTGATGATGGAATTCAAAAATACGACATAGAGTTTTATTGTAATGGTAAAGAATATGATTATGAAATTAACGCATATAATGGACAAATTATACAATATGATTATGATATGGAGTATGATTATATTCAAAACAATAATAATCAAAGCAATGTAAATAACATAGCTAAGATTTCAGTAGAAGAAGCAAAACAAATTGTATTATCACATGCAGGTTTAACAAGTAATCAAGTTACTTTCAAAAGGACAGAATTAGATTTTGATTATGGGATTCAAAAATATGAAGTAGAATTTTATTATAATAATAGAGAATATAGTTATGAAGTAGATGCTAATACTGGAGATATATTGGCTTATGAGCAGGATTAGCGTATACTAAGAAAGAAGTGCTACTCTTAAATAGGGGAGCACTTTTTTGCCACAACATATTTTTATAAAGATATTATTATTAAATATATTTAAGTTTATTTTTTATAAAAATTTGATATAATATAAATAAGAAGTTCAGAAAATAAAAAAGTAGAGTGCGTCAACACTCTACTAAATATACAATTCTAGTTGCTTAGGCAACTGGTATCACTATGTTTTTATTAGATAAAAAATAGTAGCTTTCCAATTGCGAGATGGGGCTACTATTTTTTTGAGATTTTTTCTATAAGTAACACTATAAATGTTAATAATGCTATTAAGAATATACCTGCTGTAAATAGTAACATTAAATCATCGTTACTCATTAGTATCACCTCCTTTCACAAGAAAGGTGAGTGATACCAGTAGCCCACATTCAACTTTTAAATTGTACTTTAGAATTATACCATAATTATGTAGAAAACAAACAGAAGAATAAAATGGTAAAACTATTAGTACTTGCAATAGTTACTGAGAACCGTATCACAAAGAATATGAAAATTTAAAAGTAATAAATTGTTATTGACTGATACCTAGGGCATTAGATTAACATCTAAATTAGAGGTGGTTATATGTTAATAAATGAAGTATGTAAATTAACAGGCTTAACAAAGAAAGCAATTGAATATTATGAAAAACAAGGATTAATAAAGCCTATAAAGAGCGATAATGGATATAGAAATTATTCACAAGAGGATATAGCTTTATTAAATGAAATATCCTTGTATAGAAAATTAGATATAAGCATTAAAGATATTAAGGTAATAATAAAGAGTAGAGATAAGAAAGATATAATTAATAACATTATTAAAGATAAACAAAATAAAGAAATTCAAATAAAAATGCAAAAGAGATATTTAGAAGAAATAATAGAAAATAACTTCGATAGAATTTCAATAAAACAATTAAATGATGAGATTATTGAAAGTGAAAAAAATAATGGAGAATTTATTAAGAGAGAGTTGATTAGAGCTTTTCCTGATGGAATGGGAAAATATTTAGCATATCATTTTGCACCATACTTAAATGAACCTATAGATACTCCTGATAAATATGAAGCATGGATTAATATTGTTGAATTTTTAGATAATGTTCCTGAAATAAAAATACCTAGATTTATTCAAATTGGATATGAGAATATAAGTGATGAAATATCAAAGAAAATAAATGATGATACAAGAAATGAAATAAACAATATGCTAAATGCAGAAGGCGAAGAGTTAGAAAAGTATAAGCAAAAATTATTGGATAATATAGAAAAACAAAATGATAAATCATTATTAAAAGTTATGAATCCTTTTTATAAGTTTAAAAAGCAACTTAATGAATTTTTTAATAGCAGTGGATACTATGATATATTTTTACCTAACATGAAAATATTAAGTAGTGAGTATAAAGAGTATCATGATAAACTTACAAAGTTAAATGATAAGCTATCTAAAGAATTAGGGATTAAATATGATGAAAATATGAGAGTAATAATATCTAAAGATAATGATTAATAGTGTAAGAATAATATATAATTAAAATAGATGTGAAAAGTAGCTTTAGTTATTTATAGTGGTTAACTAAGGCTACTTTTAATGTTTTTTATATAAGTTTTAATAGTAATTTGTTATTATGAATATTATTAACTATAATAACTGCAACAATTATTGCCTAATATTATTTCCCAGGAAAATTCCACTCAGAATAAAACTCATCTAAAAAGCTTTCCATAAATTCATGTCTTTTTTTAGCTATTTCTTTAGCTGTTTTTGTATTCATTAGGTCTTTTAGCTTTAATAGTTTTTCGTAAAAATGATTTACAGTATGATTTTCTAGGTTTTTAACTTGTTCTAAACTTTCAAAGTTGATTGGAGCTACAGATGGGTCATAAATAGGTCTTCCTTTACTACCACCATAAGCAAAAGTTCTAGCTATTCCAATAGCACCAATGGCATCTAGTCTATCAGCATCTTGAACGACCTTACCTTCAATAGAAATTTGAGTAGAATCTACTACACCACCTTTAAAGGACATAGTTTTAATAATAGATATAATTTTATTTATATCATCTTTAGATACATCTATAGAATTTAAAAAGTTTTCTGTAACAGTAGTATTAGTTTCAGTACCATCTGAAAATTTCCAATCATCAATATCATGTAATAATGCAGTCATTTCGACTATAAAAAGGTCAGCATTTTCTTTTTCACCAATAAATTTAGCTAAATTATAAACTCTTTCTATATGAAACCAATCATGGCCACCACCTTCACCGTATAGCTTTTCTTTTACGAAGTCTTTAGTATTCTTTATCATTTTATTTTTATCCATAAATGACTCCTTTGATTTTTATTTAGTATTATTTTATTATACATAACATTTAATAAAACTAGTAGTTATATTATAATAAGAACATAAGATTCGAAAATGAAGAGGATGATTTTATGAATTTAATTACATTAGAAAATATAAGTAAAAGTTATTCGGAAAAAATATTAGTAGATAATATATCATTAGGAATAAATGAAGGTGAAAAAATAGGTATCATAGGAGTGAATGGTACTGGGAAATCAACATTTTTAAAAATAATTGCAGGTGTTGAAGAGCCAGATTCAGGAACTGTAACTAAAGGAAATAGAGTAAGAATAGAATATCTTTCACAAAGTCCTAACTATGATGAAAATGCAACAGTTATAGAGCAAGTATTTAGAGGAAACTCTGAAGAAATGAGTTTATTAAGAGATTATGAAGAAGTATTAGAAGAAATAAGTAAAAATCCTTCTAATGAAGATTTAAATAATAAGTTAATAAAGCTTCAAGGAAAAATAGATGCTTTAAATCTTTGGGGACTAGAAAGTGAAGCAAAAGTTGTATTAACTAAGCTTGGAATAAATGATTTTGAAGCAAAAGTAAGTACTCTTTCTGGGGGACAAAAGAAGAGAGTAATGCTTGCTTCTGCATTAATAACTCCATGTGAATTATTAATACTAGATGAGCCTACTAACCACTTAGATAATGAAACTATAAACTGGTTAGAAGAATATTTAAATAGCAGAAAAGGTGCTTTATTAATGATAACTCACGATAGATATTTCTTAGATAGAGTTACAAACAGAATTTTAGAATTGGACCAAGGAAGACTGTTTAGCTATGAAGGTAATTACTCTGTTTTCTTGGAAAAGAAGATGGAGAGAATGGAAATTGAGCAAGCATCAGAAGAAAAGAGACAAAACCTTATAAGAAAAGAGCTTGCGTGGGTTAGAAGAGGTGCAAAGGCTAGAACAACTAAACAAAAAGCAAGATTAGATAGATTTGATGAACTTGTTAATCGAAAGGTATATGAACAATCTGAAAATGTTGAAATATCAGTTATGGGAAGTAGACTTGGTAAGAAGATAATTGAAATTGAAAATATATCTAAGAGCTTTGGCGATAAGCAGTTAATAAAAGATTTTAGCTATATTGTGACTAGACAAGATAGAATAGGTATAGTTGGTGAAAATGGTGTAGGTAAATCTACATTAATTAAAATGTTAGAAGAGAAATTAAAACCTGATAGTGGAGAAATCGTAAAAGGGGAAACAGTTAGAATAGCTTGCTTCTCTCAAGATGATGAGCACATGAATCCAGATATGAGAGCTATTGAGTATATAAAAGAAGTAGCAGAGTATTTACAAACAGCTACAGGAGAAAGAATAACTGCATCTCAAATGTGTGAAAAGTTCTTATTTGATGGAACTTTACAATGGACTCCAATTGGAAAGTTATCAGGTGGAGAAAGAAGAAGACTTCATCTTTTAAGAGTTCTTATGGATTCCCCTAATGTACTTTTATTAGATGAGCCTACTAACGATTTAGATATAGAAACTCTTAAGAGATTAGAAGATTATCTTGATGACTTCGGTGGAGTAGTTATAACTGTATCCCATGATAGATATTTCTTAGATAGAATATGTAATAAAATTTTTGCTTATGAAGGTAATGGTAATATAAGAATATACACAGGAAACTATAGCGATTACCTATTAACTAAAGAATATGAGGAAGCTATAAATAAACAAGAAAAAGCTTCAGAGAAGCCTAAAGATTTATCTGAGAAAAAAGAAAGAGTAAAAGAGAAAAAGTTAAAATTTACTTATAAAGAAGAAAGAGAATTTGAAACTATTGATGAAGATATAGAAAACTTAGAAAATAAAATATCTGAAATAGATATATTAATGGAAAAAAACTCTAGAGATTTTGGAAAACTTCAAGAATTGATGAAGGAAAAAGAAGAGGTTGAAGCTGAATTAGAACATAAATATGAAAGATGGGAATATTTAAATGATTTAGCTCAAAAAATAGAAGAACAGAAAAATAATAAGTAGTGAAAAATACTACCAATATATATTTAGTAGATGTACACTTACAGTGTAACTTCAAGTAACCAAATTAAAATTTGGACTTTTAGTCAAGTTTGTATGAGTGAATCGAAAACTTAGATTTCACTTATGTATAATTAAAAGAAAAAATCACATACTATTAATGTAGCAAGGATGGGTAAAGATAACTCAATACCTATGCTACTGTAGATGAACTAGTAATATTTTATATTGCTAGTTCATTTTAGTTGCAAAAAAATATCCTACAATATAAATTATAGGATATTCTACATATTTGGGGATATGTATATTAAAGTTAATGTTAATTACTATTTAAATGATCGTTTATTAAAGTTTGAATTTTATCTTTGCATCTAAAGCCTTTGCAGCCACCAGTACAAGCACCAGTTACTTTTACAACATCATCAACAGTATGAGCTCCTTTAGCTATTACGTCTTTAATTGTTGCTCTAGAAATAGCTTTACATACACAAACCTTAGTTATCTTATCAAGAATCTCTTGATTTAAATTATTGTTTTCCATAGTGTATCCACTCCTAAATATTAAGAACCATCTTATTAGAGAACTAATATAATAATCTATGATTTAATTATAATAATAGAAAAAACAAAAGTCAATATTAATTAATAATGATTATTAATGCAAACTTTATACTAAGTATGCTATTATTATTCGTCTTTTGATAGTAAAGTATTTTATTAAAACTAATATTATAAAATAAAACAGTTTTTGGATGTAATTGACAATGAACTTTTCATAATATATAATAGAACCGTTAAAAACTATGATTAGGAAAAGTATTTAAGTTTTTTCTTTAAGAGAGTGATTGGTTGGTGTGAAATCATAGAAATGCTTTAAGAAAATCACCTATGAGTTGGAGGCTGAAAGTTTGACAATTAAGCTATCCCGTAATCCTGCGTTAAAGGATAGGATATGATAGTATCTGAAGATATGGCTCGTTTTATATATAATGTGAGCTTAATAACCATAGGTGGTATAGCGAATAACACTTCGTCCTTTTGGATGGAGTTTTTTTATTATATAAAAATTATATATATTTAATTTAAGTAATTTTTCTTATTTAAAGGTTGATACTAAAGATGTTGATACTAAGGATAATGTAAAAATATTTATTATTTCAATTTAAAGCAAAATAAGTAATTACATTAAGAGAAGGGAGAAGCAATATGTACAAAAAAGTAGAACTTCCAAATGGTTTTGTTGGCTTAGAAAAAGAAGTTGCAAATCTTTGGACTGCAAGAAATGTCATAAAAAAGAATTTTGATATGAACCAAGATGGTGAATATTTCACTTTCTATGATGGACCTCCAACAGCAAACGGTAGACCTCACGTAGGACACGTTTTAACAAGAGTTATGAAGGATATAATCCCAAGATACAAGGTTATGAAGGGATATAAGGTTATAAGAAAAGCTGGTTGGGATACTCACGGACTTCCAGTTGAACTTGAAATCGAAAAGAAGCTTGGAATTTCAGGTAAAGAACAAATAGAAGAGTACGGAGTTGAAAAATTCGTTAAAGAATGTAAAGAAAGCGTATTTACTTACGTAAGTATGTGGGAAAAGATGACTAACCAAATCGGTTATTGGGTTGATATGGAAAATCCATATGTAACTTATCATAACCCATACATCGAATCAGTTTGGTGGGCATTAAAACAAATGTGGGATAAAGGTCTTTTATATGAAGGACACAAAGTAATGCCATACTGCCCAAGATGTGGAACTGCATTATCATCTCACGAAGTTGCTCAAGGATATAAAGACGTTAAGGACTTAACTTGTATAGCTAAATTTAAAGTTGAAGGAGAAGAGAATAAGTATATCTTAGCTTGGACAACAACTCCTTGGACATTACCTTCAAACTTAGCTTTATGTATAAACAAAGCATACACTTATGTAGAAGCAAAAGTTGGAGAAGAAACATTAATATTAGCTAAAGATTTAGCAGCGAAAGTTTTAGGCGAAGATTATGAAATAGTTAGAGAATTCCCTGGAACTGAACTTTTAGGAACTAAGTATGAACAATTAATGCCTTTCGGTAAAGTTGAAGGTAAAGCATTTGAAGTAATTCACGGTGATTACGTTACTTTATCAGATGGTACTGGTATAGTTCATATAGCTCCAGCTTACGGTGAAGATGACAGCTTAGTAGCTAAAGCTAATGGAATCACTTTCATTAACTTAGTTGACAGAGAAGGTAGATTCGTAGAAGAAGTTACTCCATGGGCAGGAAAATTCGTTAAGAAATGTGATGAAAGCATCTGTAAATGGCTTGAAGAAAACAACAAGTTATTTAAATCAGAAAGACACCTTCACTCATATCCACATTGTTGGAGATGTGACACACCACTTCTTTACTATCCAAAGGAAAGCTGGTTTGTTGCAATGACAACTCTAAGAGATAAGCTTTTAGAAAACAATAATAAGATTAACTGGTACCCAGATAACATAAGAACAGGTAGATTTGGTAAGTTCTTAGAAAATGTTATCGACTGGGGTATTTCAAGAGATAGATATTGGGGAACTCCACTTCCAATTTGGGGATGTGAATGCGGACATAAAGAATGTATCGGAAGCATCGAAGAATTAAGAGAAAAGGGAATAAATGTTCCAGAAGATATCGAATTACACAAACCTTATATAGACAATGTTCACTTAAAGTGTGAAAAGTGTGGAAAAGAAATGACAAGAACTAACGAAGTTATTGACTGTTGGTTTGACTCAGGTTCAATGCCATTTGCACAATTACACTACCCATTTGAAAATAAGGAATTATTCGAGGAAAACTTCCCAGCTCAATTTATATCAGAAGCTGTTGACCAAACAAGAGGATGGTTCTACACATTATTAGCAATTTCAACTGCTATATTTGATAGAAATCCATTTGAAAACTGTATAGTCTTAGGTCACGTTCTAGATAAGAAGGGCTTAAAGATGTCAAAATCTAAGGGTAATGTTGTAGATCCATTCACAGTATTAGATGCTCAAGGTGCTGATGCTACAAGATGGCATTTCTACACTGCAAGTGCTCCATGGTTACCAACAAGATTCTCAGTTGATGATGTTGGTGAAGCAGGAAGAAAGTTCATGGGAACATTATGGAATGTTTACTCATTCTACGTTCTATATGCTGAATTAGACCAATTCAATCCGCTTAACTATGCTGATTTCGTATCAGAAAATGTTATGGATAAATGGATTATGTCTAAGCTTAACACATTAGTTAAGGACGTTGACTCTATGTTAGATTCATACCAAATAACTCAAGCTGCTTTAGCTATTGAAGATTTCACAGATGAGTTATCAAACTGGTATGTAAGAAGAAATAGAGGAAGATACTGGTCTCAAGAATTAACTGATGATAAGATTGGTGCTTATGTAACTTTATACAGAGTATTAACTACTTTAATAAAGGTTGCAGCTCCATTCGTACCATTTATAACAGAAGAAATTTATCAAAACTTAGTAACTGGATTAGACAATAATGCTCCAGAAAGCATTCACTTATGTTCATGGCCACAAGTTGATGAAAGTGCTATAAATAAAGATTTAGAAAAGGAAATGGATTTAGCTTACACAATCGTTAAGCTTGGAAGAAGTGCAAGAAATGGTGCTAACATTAAGAATAGACAGCCACTTTCTAAGATGCTTATTTCAACAGATTCACTTCCAGAATACTACGGAGATATCATAACTGATGAGTTAAATATCAAAGAAGTAGAATTTGGTGCTGACCTTTCTAAATATGTTAACTTTGAAATCAAGCCAAACCTACCTGTATTAGGAAGAGCTTATGGTAAGATGATACCTGGAATCAGAAAAGAAATAGCTGCTAGAAACCAAATGGAATTAGCTCAAGCTATCCAAAATGGGGAAACAGTAACTATAAATGTTGATGGAACTGAAATTGAACTTAATAAGGAAAACTTATTAGTTACAATGCAAGGTTTAGAAGGATATGCATTTGCTGGTGAAGGTTCAATAGGTGTTGTTCTTGATACTCATATTTCAGAAGAACTTAGAGAAGAAGGTCACGTAAGAGAAATGATTTCTAAGATTCAAAATATGAGAAAAGATAAAGGATTTGAAGTTGCAGATAAGATTAATTTATATGTAGCAGGAAATGAAATGCTAGAAGGCGTTATCAAAAAGTTTGCTGATACTATAAAGAAAGAAACTTTAACTCAAGAAATAGTATTTAATGGAGATTATGATTATACTGAAACTGTTATTAATGGTGAAAAATTAAATATGACAGTAGAAGTAGTTAAATAATTTAAAAATATTATGGTAAAGAAGGGAATTAACTCATAATTCCCTTCTTTTTTTGAAAGAATATATAAAGATAGATAAATTAGTTCAAAATTATATTATATTAATAAAATACTTATATGTTCTTGTACAACTAATGAAAAAACGGTATAATTAATAATTAAAATGAAAAAAATGGAGTGATGTTGACATGGCTACTTCTATTAAAGATGTTGCAAGAGAAGCGGGCGTTTCAATAGCTACGGTTTCTAGAGTACTTAATGATATAGATGTTGTAAATGAAGATACAAAGAAAAAGGTATTGGATGCAATAAAAAAATTAGGATACAGACCAAATATCGTAGCTAGAAGCTTAAAGACTCAAAGAACGAAGACAATAGGAATATTAGTTCCAGATATATCAAGTGGATTTTATCCTGAAATAGTTAGAGGAGCAGAAGATGTTGCTAATATATATGATTATAACGTTATATTATGTAACTCAGACTTTGACTACGATAAAGAAAAAGATTACTTAAGAGTATTGAAAGAGAAAATGGTAGATGGAGTTATCTACATGAGCTCTTCATTACAAGAAGAATCTCTAGATATTATTAATGATTTAGATTTAAAAACTGTTTTAGTTGAAACAAAAGACAGAGAAGGAAGATTACCAAGCGTAACTATAGATAACATAGAGGCTTCATATGAAGCAACTAAGCATTTACTTGAAAAAGGAATAAAAAATATTGCCTTTGTAGGAGTAAAGAAAGAGGTAGCTAATGCTTGGGGAGATAGATTCTTAGGATACGAAAAAGCTTTAAAAGAAGCTGGATTAGAAGTTGATGAAGATTTAGTATACCTTCAAAATCTTAAATACAAGACAGGTAGTGATGCTGCGGAAAAATTCTTAAGCCTTTCTAAAAAATTTGAAGGGGTTGTATGTGCATCAGATGAAATAGCTATGGGAGTTATAAATGGATTAAGAGAAAAGGGAATTAATACTCCAGATGACGTTAGTGTTATAGGATTTAATAATAACGCTGTAGCATCATATTTCTATCCAAGATTAACTACAGTAAATCAACCAAGTTATGATATGGGATCTGTAGCTATGAGAATGTTAATTAAAATCTTAAATAATAAACCTTTAGAAGAAGGTCAATATGTATTAGATTATAAGTTAATACAAAGAGAAAGTTGTAAATAAGTCGTTTTATACGACTTATTTTTTTTATTTATAAAGATTGTAATAATAAAGAAAATATGGTAAACTATATACATAAGGTTGATAACGTTTACTAAATAAGATAAAATGGGTTAAAAAATTCAACTATGTATGTGTTATTTTATGAGAGTATAAGTTAAATGGGTGTAATAATAATTTAGTAAACAAGATAATAAAAAGATAGCTATGGGTAAGCTATCTTTTTTTATTTTGAATAAAATATGTTATTTTATAATATTCCTTCATTTTTTAATATATCTTCTAATTGTTGTACCTTTTGAGTTAAAGTATAGAATTTTTCCTTTAAAACTTCTTTTGGGGCATCTATTGTATCAACGAATTCTTCCATTTCTTCAACCGTTTTTAATGCTTCCTCTATGTCTCTTTGAGCTAATTTTAAGTTTGATTCTTTCATCGGTACATCTCCTTATATTTAAAGTAAAACTAATATAGTATTTATCTTTATCCTATCACTAATAAATAGACGTTGCAAGGCATATATTTTAAATAGTTAACAGTTAAAAGAGAAAAGTTAAGAAGTGAAAAATCAACAGTTCCACGCGTTTATAAAATTAATAATTAAAAGTAAAAAGTTAAGGTTTAAATTCAGCTGAACTGAATTTAAAACATAATATAAAAATTACGGAATAGTTTTATTCATAACTTTTAATTTGTTATTTTACACTATTAATAAAAATAAGGAACGGTTTTATAAAAGCTAATAACTACTAAATCTTAACTATTAACTATTAATTAAATTGGGGGGATAGTAAATGATAAATTACATATGGTTTATAATGATTTTTCTAGGAATACTAGTTAGTATATTTACTGGCAATGGGGAAGCTATGTCTAATACAATAATTAGTTCTATAGATAGTACCGTTACTTTTATTATAAGTTTAGTTGGATTAATGTGCTTTTGGTGTGGAGTAATGAAGGTTGCTGAAAAAAGTGGATTAACAGAGAAGTTAGCAAAGCTTATGAAACCGATACTTAAAGTGATTTTTAAGGAAGCAGCAAAGGATGAAAAAGCATTAGGGGCAATTGTAATGAATATAACTGCTAATATGATGGGGTTAGGAAATGCTGCTACACCTTTTGGGATAAAAGCGATGGAAGAAATGGATAGATTAAATAGAGATAAAGGAAGAGCTAGTAATGATATGGCGTTATTTCTTGTACTTAACGCGGCTTGTGTTCAGTTAGTACCATCCACGGTAATTTCTATAAGAGCGGCAGCAGGGTCTACAAATCCTGGGGTAATAATTTTACCTGCGATTATATCAACCACGGTGGCGGCTATTGTAGGTGTTATATGTGCTAAAATTCTTCAGAGATATTTTTAAGGAGGGATAGAGTATGTTTCAATATATAACTAAAAGTATAATTCCTATAATAGTATTTATAATAATAACTTATGGGATGTTTAAGGGAAGAAAGGTTTATGATTGGTTTGTTGAAGGTGCAAAAGATGGATTAAAGGTATGTATGAATATTTTTCCTTATCTTTTAGCTATGATTTTGGCGGTTCATATATTTAGGGAAGCTAAGCTTTTAGATATGTTAAATAATCTTATCTCTCCTATATCAGGATTAATAGGTTTACCTAAAGAAGTAGTTCCTCTTGTTTTAGTAAAACCTCTGTCAGGAAGTGGAGCTATGGGGATATTTACTGATATACTTAAAAATTATGGACCAGATACGTTTATAGGGTTAGTATCATCAGTAATAATGGGAACTACAGAAACTATATTTTATACTGTAACGGTATACTTTGGTGCAGTTAAAATTAAAAAAGTAAGACATACAGTTTGGGCTGCAGTGATGGCTGATATGACAGCAATTATTATGGCAATATTAATGGTAAAAATTCTTATATTTTAAAAGTTTATGGAAAAATTTTGTTTTTATAGATATAATATTTATTAATTGTAGCTGTTAATTTAATACGCAAAGGAGAAAAAGTATATGAAGGCAGATTTTTTTAAAAATAATAGAAAAAGATTATTTGAAAAAATAAAATATAATTCAATTGTGATTTTATTTGCAGGTAATGCGCCTAAAAAGACTGCAGATGAAGCATATCCATTTACGCCTAATAGAAACTTTTACTATTCAACAGGGATAAGTGAAGAAAATCATATTCTTGTAATGAGTAAAGTAGGTGGAAGTGAGAAGAGTACATTATTTATAAAAGATATAGACCCTGATTTAGAGAGATGGATAGGAAAGAGTATTCGTAAAGATGAAGCTACTGAAATTAGTGGTATTGAAGACGTAAAATTTAAAAGTCAATTTGATTCAGAGATTCATAGATTGCTTTGCTTAAAAGAAGAAGTGAATCTATACTTAGATTTAGAAAGAGATAATATTTCTTCAACATCTAGTATAGCAAATGAATTTGCTAAGAATATAATTTCTAAATATCCACAAGTAATGATTAAAAATATATTTAGTATATTTGGAGAATTACGACTAGTAAAAAGTGAAGAAGAAGTTGATAACATAAAAAAAGCTATATCAATAACTATCGAAGGTATTGAAGCTTTAATGAAAAATTCTAAAGCAGGAATAAAAGAATATCAATTAGAATCATATTTTGATTTTGTATGTAAAAATAATGGGGTAAAGGATTTTGCATTTAAAACTATTTCAGCTGCAGGAAAAAATGCAGCTACATTACACTATGTAGCAAATGATTCAGAATTAAAAGACGGAGATTTAATTCAGTTTGATTTAGGAGCACAATATAACTTTTATAATGCAGATATTTCGAGAGCCTTCCCTGTAAACGGAAAATTTACAGAGAGACAAAAAGCTGTTTATAATGCTGTTTTAAAGGTTAACGAAGAAATAATAAATGATATAAAACCAGGAAAAACATTTAGAGATATCAATAAAAAAGCTACTGATCTAATAGCTGAAGAATGTATTAAACTTGGACTTATAAAAGAAAAATCAGAGGTTAGTAAGTATTATTTTCATAGCATTGGACATAGTTTAGGACTAGATACTCATGATTTAGAAACACCTCATAGAGATATAACATTTAAAGAAGGTGTAGTATATACAGTAGAACCAGGAATTTATATTGAAGAAGAAAATATGGGCATAAGAATAGAAGACGATATTCTAGTAACGAAAGATGGAGTAGTAAATTTGACAAGTGGAATGATAAAGACTGTGGAAGAAATAGAAACTTTTATGGCTAAGTATAATAATAACATTAAATAAATATACTTAAAAAAGTTATAAAATGGTATTGTCAAGAACAAATATAATGTGTATAATTATAATAAATTAATCGTGAATAAATAAAGGTAGAGGCGCGATACTTAAGAGTACTATTGATGAGGTAAGCACTGTGAGTTAATAGGAAAGGAATTATCGCCGAAGCATACAACTAATGCTTTAAGGTTGTATAGCTGGGGATGTATATAATATATATATCACTGTCACAAACTTGTTTTTGTGGTGAGCTATCATTTGAGGAAGACCTAATTTTTTAATGCAATTTTAGGGCCTTGAGTGTTAACTCAAGGCTCTTTTTATTGCACAAAAGCAAAACCCTTTAATTATTCACAAAAAATATATTAATTAGGGGGAAACAAAAATGAAAAAGACGGGATTTAGAGTAATCCTACTAACAATGATTATTTTTACTTTATCAACAACAATGGCATTTGCCAGTGAGTTAGAACCAGCAGCAGTAAATGCAGAAAGATTTGGGTTATTAACTTTAATACCACCAATAGTAGCGATAGTATTAGCATTTATTACTAAGAACGTTGTTATTTCTTTATTTATAGGGATTTTATCAGGTAGTTTTTTAATTAGCCTTACAGGATATAATGTGTTTTATGCACTTATACAAGCATTCTTAGATTTTGTTACAAGAGCATTAAATTCTTTAGCAGATCCGTGGAATGCAGGTATAATACTTCAGGTATTGGCAATTGGAGGAGTTATTAATCTAGTAGGTAAAATGGGTGGAGCTAAGGCTATAGCAGAAGCTTTAGCAAAAAAAGCAAAGACTGCAAGAAGCACTCAATTAATAACTTGGTTATTAGGATTATTCGTATTCTTTGATGATTACGCAAATTCACTTATAGTTGGACCTATAATGCGACCAGTAGCTGATAAGATGAAGATTTCAAGAGAAAGATTAGCATTTATAATTGATGCAACTGCAGCGCCAGTAGCTGGACTTGCAATAATATCAACTTGGATTGGATTAGAAGTTAGCTTAATAGGTGAAGGGTTTAATCAAATAGGTGTAGAAGCAAGTGGATTTGGAGTATTCCTTCAAACTATACCATATAGATTTTACAACATATTAATTCTTGCATTTATAATTATTACAGCAGTTACTTTAAAAGAATTTGGACCAATGAGAAAAGCTGAAATAGCTGCAAGAAAGAGAAATAAAGATATTGTTGAAGAGATAGCAGCATCATCTTCACAAATGGATGAATTAGAACCAAAAGAAGGTGTAGAGCTTAGCATATGGAATGCAATTATTCCAATAGGGACACTAATTATTTCAGCGTTAGTAGCATTCTACTATAGTGGATATAGCTCAATAATGGGTGGAGATAACGTAGCACTTCAACAAATAATGACTAACTCACCAATGTCATTTGCAGGAATAATGGAAGCTTTCTCAGCAGCAGATGCTTCAGTAGCATTATTCCAATCAGCATTATTTGCATCAGTTGTAACTATAATTATGGCTGTTAGTAAAAAGATATTTACTTTAAGTGAAGCTATAGAAACTTGGGTAGATGGAATGAAAGGGCTAATTATTACAGGAGTTATTCTTATATTAGCTTGGTCTTTAGGTTCAGTAATTAAAGAACTTGGAACTGCATATTATTTAGTTGAAGCTTTACAAGGTGCTATACCAGCATTTTTATTACCAAGTTTAATATTCGTTCTAGGAGCAGTAATATCATTCTCAACTGGAACTGCATATGGAACAATGAGTATATTAATGCCATTAGCAATACCTCTTGCACATTCAATTAATCCTGAAATGTCATTTATAGTAGTTTCTACAAGTGCAGTATTAACAGGAGCAATATTTGGAGATCATTGTTCACCAATTTCAGATACAACAATACTTTCATCAATGGGTGCAGGATGTAACCACATAAATCACGTTAATACACAAATATGGTATTCATTATTTGTTGCAACAATAACAATATTATTTGGTTATATTCCAGCAGGTTTAGGATTACCTATATATCTAGTATTACCATTAGCACTAGTTGCTGTATATGTTGGGGTACAAATATTTGGTAAGAAGGTAGATGAAGCTAACATAGAAGCTGAAACAGGCGCTTTAGCAAAATAAGAAAATAATAGGGGCTATATAAAGGCTGTGCATGGGGGCACAGCTTTTATTTTTGCTTATTGACAGTTTTTACATTTTAGCATATTATAAAATTAATAAATGCATAGAAAAGAAGAGTAGTTTAGGAATATGTCTAAAGAGAGCTAGGATTTGGTGAAAGCTAGCGTCATTGAACTTTATGAAGATGGTCTTGGAGCAGATTATCTGAGTCTTATGATTAGGATAATACGGTAGCAACCGTTATATTGCACGGTGATGATAGTCACCTAGTGAGATATTTATTGTGAGATAAATGTAAAAATAGAGTGGTAACGCGTATATAACGCCTCTATATGGGTAATTAACCTATATAGAGGATTTTTTTATAATTAAAAATTAATAATTAGAAGTGAATATTTAACGAAAATATCAAAATTTAAATTCCTATATCTTAATTATTAATTAGAAAAAAGGAGGAAGAAATATGACTAAAAAACCATATTATATAACTACTGCAATTGCATATACTTCAGGTAAGCCACATATAGGTAATACTTATGAGGTAGTTTTAGCTGATAGTATAGCAAGATATAAGAGATTACAAGGCTATGATGTTCAATTCCAAACAGGAACAGACGAACATGGTCAAAAAATTGAGTTAAAAGCTCAAGAAGCTGGTATTACACCAAAGGAATTTGTTGATAATATAGCAGGTGAAATTAAAGGAATTTGGGATTTAATGAATACTTCTTATGATAAATTTATCAGAACAACTGATGAGTATCATGAAAAACAAGTTCAAAAAATATTCAAGAAGCTTTACGAACAAGGGGATATATATAAAGGTCACTATGAAGGATTATATTGTACACCATGTGAATCTTTCTTTACTTCATCACAATTAGTTGATGGTAAGTGTCCTGACTGTGGAAGAGAAGTTCAACCAGCTCAAGAAGAAGCATATTTCTTAAAGCTTAGCAAATATACAGATAGATTAATTGAGCATATAAACACTCATCCAGAGTTTATTCAACCAGAATCACGTAAAAATGAAATGATGAACAACTTCTTATTACCAGGATTACAAGATTTATGTGTATCAAGAACATCGTTTAAGTGGGGTATTCCAGTTGATTTTGATGATAAACACGTTGTATATGTATGGCTTGATGCTCTTTCAAACTATATAACTGGTTTAGGATATGATTTAGATGGAAATCATGCAGAAGCGTATACAAAATTCTGGCCAGCAGATTTACACTTAATAGGTAAGGATATTTTAAGATTCCATACTATTTACTGGCCAATTATGTTAATGGCTCTTGATATTCCATTACCAAAGCAAATTTTCGGTCATCCATGGTTATTACAAGGTGACGGAAAAATGAGTAAGTCTAAAGGTAATGTTATATACGCTGATGATTTAGTAGAATTATTTGGTGTTGATGCAGTTCGTTACTTCGTTCTTCATGAAATGCCATTCGATAATGACGGAACAATCACTTGGGAATTAGTTACTGAAAGAGTTAACTCAGATTTAGCTAATACTTTAGGAAACCTTGTTTCTAGAACAGTTACAATGGTTGAAAAGTATTTTGACGGAGTAATTCCAGTACCAATGGTTAAAGAAGCTGTAGATGATGAGCTTATCTCATTAGCGCTTGAAACTCCTAAAAAAGTTGCAGATAAGATGGAGCATTTAAGAATTGCAGATGCTTTAGATCAAATATGGAACTTAATTAGAAGAACAAATAAATATATAGATGAAACTACTCCTTGGGTTCTTGGAAAAGATGAATCTCAAAAGGATAGACTTGCTACAGTACTTTATAATTTATGTGAAAGTATAAGATTTATATCAAGCTTAATTGCACCATTCTTACCAGAAACAAGTGCAAAAATCAATGAACAAGTTAATATTTCAAAAACAGATTTAGAAAGCTTACATTCATTTGATGGAACAGCTGCTGGAACAAAGGTTAATAGAGGTGAAGCAATTTTCCCAAGACTAGATGTAAAAGCAATATTAGAGGTAGTTGAAAAGAAAAAAGCAGAACAATTAGCAGCACAACAAAAAGTTGAAGAAAAGAGAGAAATAACTCCAATTAAAGAGGAAATCACAATAGATGATTTTGCTAAGCTTGACTTAAGAGTAGTTAAAGTAACTGCTTGTGAACCAATCAAGGGAGCAAAAAAATTATTAAAATTAAAAGTAGATTTAAATGGTGAAGAAAGACAGGTAGTATCAGGAATAGCTAAATTCTATAAACCAGAAGAATTAGTAGGAAAATACGTTGTTTTAGTAGCTAACTTAAAGCCAGTAACATTAAGAGGAGAATTATCTCAAGGTATGATACTTGCTGCAGCTACAGACGATGATAGTGTATTAAACCTAGTAAGTCCAGGTGAACTACCAACAGGAAGCCAAGTAAGATAAGTGAGACTCTAAATCTCTGATTTAGCTAGTCGAACTTACACCTACGAACGGATGTGAGTCGGTGTTTCCTCTAAGACTCTAAATCTCTGATTTAGCCAGTCGAACTTACACAGACGAACGTATGTGAGTCGGTGTTTCCTCTAGATTTTAAATCTTTGATTTAGTTAGTTGAATTTGACTAAAAGCTCAAGTCTGTGATTGGGTATTTTGAAGTTACACTATAAGTGTATTGATTTGACGATAGAGGAAGTTTCACTTAAAACAAAGGAGCCATTAGGCTCCTTATTTTATAGTGAAAAGTTTTGCTAAAGCAATATTTTCACTTTCACTGTAGGTGAACTTTTCATCTTTGTAGCAATAAAAGGGGGTTATTTAATGAATATAATTATAGGAAATGCATGGCCTTATGCTAATGGACCACTTCATTTAGGAAGAATTGCTGTATGGTTACCTGGGGACATTTTAGCTAGGTATCATAGAATGATGGGAGATAATGTTGTATTTATATCAGGAACTGACTGTCATGGTACTCCTGTTACTAATAGAGCAGAAGAAGAGGGGATATCTCCGTTAGAAGCTGTAGAAAAATATCATAAGGAATTTCAAAAATGTTTTAAATCTTTAGGATTTTCTTTTGATATTTTTGAAAAAACTCATTCTGAATATCACCAAGAAAAGGTAAAAAAATTTATTTTAGATTTATATGAAAAAGGATATATATATGAAGAAATAGTAGATGGGTCAAAACATTTATTCTTTGCTTTATCTAAGTTTGAGGATGATGTAAAGTACATATTTGATAATGAAGATGGATGGAGAGAAAATGCCAAAAAAATATTAAAAAGATATCTTGATGAAGGATTAAGGGATAGAGCTGTAACAAGAGATTTTAATTGGGGCGTTGATGTACCGTTAGACGGATATGAAGATAAAAAAATATATGTATGGATTGAAGCGGTAATGGGATATCTTACTGCCAGTATGAAATGTCTAAGTGAAAGAGGAGAGGATTGGAAAGAATATTGGAGCGGAGATGATTCAAGGGTTTATTTTGTTCACGGAAAAGATAATATACCTTTCCATACTGTTATTTTCCCAGCTATTTTATGTGGAGTAGGAATTAAAAATCCTAATTTAAGAATGATATCAAGTGAGCATTTAAAACTAGAAGGAAAACCATTCTCATCAGTTAAGAATTGGGCATTATGGGCTGATTATATTACAAAGAATTATAACGTAGATAGTTTTAGATATTATCTTATGCTAAACTCTCCAGAAGATAAGGATACTGATTTTTCATGGAGGGATTATATAAATGTAAATAATTTTGATTTGGTAAGTACTTTTTCGCACTATGTACAAAGGGTCATAACTTTCTCAAGAAAAAATTATGGGCCGAGAATACCAAGTGGAATTATAGAGGAAAGTTTAAAAAATGAAATTTTAGATTTATATTTTAGCGTTGGAGACGATATTGAAGAGGGGCATTTTAATAGTGCGTTAAATAATATAATGGCTTTTTGCAGAAAGGCTAATAAAGATTTTAAAGAAAATTTATTATGGGACATGGCAGAGAAGAATCCTGATTACTGCAAGAATAAGGTCTATAATAATATTCAAATAGTAGCTAATATAGCTAATTTATTAGAACCATTTATGCCTAATATTTGTGAAAATATAAGAACTTCCTTAAGTATTAATGAACCTATATGGAGTCTTATAGAAAAAAGAGATGGAATATTAAAAGAGGTTGATTTAGAACTAAAGAGAATTGATAAAAGAAGAGCTATTGATGAAGTTTTAAGATTAAAAGAGAAAAGAAATTAAAAAAAACTAGAGCCTAAGTTGGGGGACGTCGGCTCTAGTTACCATTCTTTATAAGGAAACTCTTTCTACTGAAATGTAACTTCAACTAATAAAATCAGAGATTTTGAGTTTCATTTAAGGTGGTTTTTTAGGGGTAAATAATAATGCTTTAACTACTTTACAAGTATTATATTACCCTTTCTTTGTGTCAATTAAGTGTCAAAAAAGGAAAGAAAATATTAACAAAATTTTTTGAAATTAAAATGAACTATTTTGAAGATATTACGTCTTAATAATGAAAGTTAATTTAAGGGGGTATTAAGAGTGGAGGAGATAGAGCTAATCAAAAAAGCTCAAGATGGCAATAAACATGCCATGAACATATTGCTTCAGAATAATTATAAAGCTCTATATGGATTTACCCTGAAAATGACTGCTAATGAAGATCTAACTCAAGATATAGTTCAAGAAGTTTGCTTAAAAGCTGTTGTTAATATAAATAAGTTCAAAGGGAAATCGAAATTTCAATCATGGTTAATATCAATATCTATTAATTATTATAGAGATATTATAAGAAAAAATAAAAAAATGGATTATAGTTATGAAATAGAGTTAAGCCACATTGAAAATAATGAAACCGACACTATATTAGATAGGCTACAAGTGGAAGAGATGCTTAAAGAGTTGAAAAAAATGCCTTATGAAAAACGAATATCATTTATATTGAAACATTATTATGGATATTCTTATGAAGAAATCTCTAAGGTATTTAAATGTTCTGAGGGAACTGTAAAATCTAGAGTGTTCTATACTGCATCAAGGTTAAAAAAGAAATTAGTAGGAAGTGAGGTGTGATATAAATGGATGATAGTAATATGTTAAATGATGAAAGCTTAGATAAGTTAGGATATATAAAAGAGTTAGACATATTTTCTATAGTAGATAAACAGTTTGATAAAAAGCGTGAAAGAAAGAGAGTAAAAAGAGCGATTTTTATTTCTATATTAATAGTTGTATTTGTATCACTAATAACATGCTTAGCTATAATTATGCCTAGGATAGCAGTTATTGATAAAAGGATTATGAATATACCTAAATTAATTATAGGATATTATTTTGTTTCTGTATCAATGATGATGTTACTTATTATACCTATAATAAAAAGAAAGAAGTCTTATTAGAAAAGGGGGAGAAATTTTATGTTAATTATGTTTATGCCAATGATTTTTATGGCTATAATTTTTGGATTATTTATATGGCAAGCTATTTGGGTTGCTCTTGATTCAAGAAAAAGAGGAGAAGAGTATTGGTGGCTATGGACTATAGCTGCATTTATAGCATTTCCAGTTGGAATTATAGTTTATGCAATAGTTAGTAGAAGCGATAGAAGAAGATGCAATAACTGTGGAAAAGAAGTACCAAAAGACTTAAAGTTATGCCCATACTGTGGGGAAAGGTGTGGAAACTTTTGTCCTAACTGTGGACAAAATGTTCAACCGGGGTGGAGATTCTGTCCTAATTGTACAACAGAACTACCTGATGAAATAGCTAATAGTAAAAGAAAAATAAATAATAAACCTATTATAATAGTAGTTTCTATAATAGTAGTATTAGCAATTTTATTTGTGGGTATGTTCGTAGTAAGCTACGTTAGTTTCTCTGGAATTACTGGAAGCTACGCTGAAGAGATTAACACTTTTGATACAAGCGGATATCAAGGTAGGGTATTTAATGAAAGAACAACAGACGTTTTAGAATATACAATTACATCTAATCAGCATAGCTTTTGGTGTAAGGGAGAAAGAGAAAAAGGCTATATAGTGGTGAAGGTATACGATAAAGATGGAAATTTAAAATCAGAAACAGATAAAATTTCAGCTGAAGAATTTACTGAAGGAATGTTTGTAGAACCAGGACAAAAGGTAGAAGTTTATCTAAATGATTATAAAGGTTCATTTTATGTAAGATTCAATTAATGAGAGGTGTTACACCATAAAGGAAATTGGAACAAGAATTATATATTAAGAACGAATAATAAATAATAAGTAATTATAGGTGCGCGTACACGCATATACACGCGTATAGGAAAAAATGGAAATTGTTCCTATTCTTGTTCCACATAAGAATATATAAGATTGAAATTTAATGTTTATATACTTATCAAAATTTTGAGCTTTGGTATAATAAGAATAATGATTTAAATTGAAAAATAAGGAGATATATTATGGAACCTAAATATAAGATTTTTGATACACATGCTCACTATGATGATGAGGCTTTTGATGAAGATAGAGAAGAGGTATTAAAACAGATTCAAGAAGCTGGAGTTATAGGAGTATTAAATTGTGCTTGCTCTAGAAAAAGCTTAACTACAACTAATGAATTAACATTAAAGTATGATTTTATATATGGGGCATTAGGGATACATCCAAGTGATGCTTATGATTATAATGAAGACGTTAGAGCTGAGATTATAGAAAAGGCTAATTCTAATAAAAAGATATTAGCTATTGGAGAAATAGGATTAGATTATTATTGGGAAGAGAATCCAGATAGAGAAACTCAAAAAAGAGTCTTTAGAGAACAGATGGAATTAGCTAGAGAGTTAAAACTTCCAGTTGTTATTCATGATAGGGATGCACATAAAGATACACTAGATATAATGAAGGAATATCCAGAGGTTAAGGGGATAGTTCATTGTTTTTCAGGTAGTGTAGAATTTGCTAAAGAATGTGTAAAATTAGGTTATTATATAGGAGTAACAGGAGTAGTTACATTTAAAAATGCTAAAAAAATAGTAGAAGTAGTGGATGAAATTCCTATTGATAGATTATTAGTTGAAACTGATTGCCCTTATATGGCACCAGTACCTAATAGAGGAAAAAGGAATAAATCGGATTATATTGAATGTATAATAGAACAAATAGCTGAAATAAAGAAAATTGACCCGATTAATGCAAATATCAAATTAAATGAGAATTTTGAGAGGTTGATTTCAAGAGAAAAGTAAAGTAAAATAATACTACAGGTTTTCCTTTTATTTCCATCAAAATTAACATAATATCATCAAAAACTTAACATTTTAATAACTATAAAAACAGCTATCATTTTATTTATTTTATTTTTTATGTACAGTGGTACATTTTTAGTAGTTAAATATAGTAAGAGTGGTAAATTTGACAAAAAGTATTGAATTATAATATAATTCAAATACACTCTTGCCAAAGGAGGTTTAGGTAGATGATAGAAAAATGTAAGGAATACCTTAAAAGAAATTTTTCTAATAGTCCTAAGGCAAAGATTTTGTTATGTGCTATTGTGACGGTAGTTATAGCATTATCTGTAGCGAGTCTGAGAAAAACTGTAACGTTAGTTGTAGATGGAAATGAAGTAAAAGTTACAACGTTTAAAGGGACTGTTAAAGATCTAGTATTAGATCAAGGAATAGAACTTACTGAAAAGGACAAAGTGCAGCCAGCTTTAGATGACAGATTATCAGAAGGCGAAAAGATAACAATTACGAAAGCTGTAGAGGTTCAGTTAATAACAATGGATAAGGAATTATCAATTTTAACAGCTGAAAAAACTGTAGAAGATATGTTAGATGCTGAATACGAAGCGCTTAAGTCACAAGGAATTGAATTTATAAAGAATATAGATGAGGTTGAGCCTAATCTTGATACAAAAATACAAAAGAATTTACAAATTAAATTAGTTAAGGTTGAAGAGGTAAAAGAAGTCGCAACTGAGACAATTCAATTTGATACAGTTACAGAAGAAGATGGAAGTTTAGACATAAGTGTTGAAGAAATTAGACAAGAAGGAGTTCCTGGGCAAAAAGAAATTACTTATAGAGTACTGAAAAAAGATGGCAAAGAGGTTTCTAGAGAAGTAGTAGGTTCTAAGGTAGTAGCCGAACCAGTAAATGAAATAATTGTTCAGGGAACAAGAAGGACCTTCGCAAGTAGAAGTGGAGAGGTTCTTGATTATAAAGAACTTCTGTATTGTGAGTCTACAGCTTATACAGGTGATGGAATCACCGCTACTGGAACTGTTCCAGTGTACAACCCTAATGGTATAAGTACTATAGCTGTCGATCCAAGAGTAATTCCGCTAGGATCATTAGTATATGTTGATGGCTATGGAAAAGCTGTTGCCGCAGATACAGGAGGAGCTATTCAAGGAAGTATAATTGATATATATGTAAATAGTCACGATCACGCTACCAGTTGGGGTAGAAAATATGGTGTGCCTGTATATATATTAGCTTATCCAGGAGAATGGTAAAGGAAAGAGGTTAGTTTGGACTAGCCTCTTTTTATATGTGTACAAATAAAAATATATATTATAAAAAATGTAAATTCTAATTTTTTATAAGAGTGGATTTGCTATTATAAAGTTTGACATAATAGAGATATAGGGATACAGTAATATAAGATATACTATGAAAGGAAGATAGTACTTTGATTAAAGAAGTTATAGTAGTAGAGGGAAGAGACGATATTACTGCAGTAAAGCAAGCAGTAGATGCAGAAATGATAGCAGTTGGTGGATTTGGAATTAATGCAAAGGTAATAGCAAGAATTAAAGAAGCCCAAAAGAGAAAAGGTGTAATAGTTCTTACTGATCCAGATTTCGCTGGAGAAAAAATAAGAAAAATAATAGCTAAAAGAGTGCCAGGGATAAAGCATGCTTATATTGCTCAAGAAGACGGAATTAAGGGCGATGATATAGGTGTAGAAAATGCAACTCCTGAAGTTATAATAGAAGCATTAAATAGAGCTAAGGTAACATTAGAAGTAAAAGAAAAAGTATTTGATTATGAGGATATGATTTATTTCAAGCTTACTGGAGATAGTAATTCTAAGGCAAGAAGAATTGAACTAGGAAAAGAGCTAGGAATAGGATATGGTAATGCAAATCAAATGTTATCTAGATTAAATAATTACGGAATTACTAAAGAAGAATTTATAAATGCTATAAATAAAATAGATAAAAAATTAGAAGAGGGTAAATAGATGGATATACAAGATGTAAAAACAGCCGAATTGGTTAAAAAATATAATTTTAAATTTACTAAAAGCTTAGGACAAAACTTTTTAGTAGATCAATCTGTTCCAAGAGACATAGTAGATGGAGCTGATGTTGGTCCAGAGGATTTAGTTATAGAAATAGGACCAGGGGTAGGTACATTAACAGCTCAATTATTAAAAATAGCTAAAAGAGTTGTAGCTATAGAATTAGATGATACCCTAATACCAATACTTACAGAAGAATTAGGAGGATATTCTAATTTTAGTCTTATACATAATGATGCATTAAAAGTAAACTTTGATGAGATAATAGGTGACGAGAAAAGCGTAAAACTAGTTGCTAATCTTCCATATTATGTTACAACTCCAATAATAGTAAAGCTATTGAAGGAAAAGCATAAGTTTAAATCATTAACTATAATGATTCAAAAGGAAGTAGCAGAGAGAATGAATGCAGAACCTGGTAATAAGGATTATGGTGCATTAACTTTATTGGTTCAATACTATTGTAATACTAAGATTGTTAGAAAAGTACCACCTGCTTGTTTTATACCAAGACCAAAGGTAGATTCTATAGTTATAAGATTAGATAAACTTGATGAACCAAAAGTAAAGGTAGATAATGAAAAATTATTCTTTGATATAATAAGAAATTCATTTAATATGAGAAGAAAAACTTTATGGAATGGCGTAAAGAGCATTGGACCAGCAAAAGAAAAATTAGAAGAGGCATTTGAAAAGGCTGGAGTTGATCCTAAGAGAAGAGGAGAAACACTAACTATACAAGAATTTGCAACATTATCTAATTGTATAAATGAAATAATTTAAATAATTAATAATTAAAGTCAGCGAAAGCTGGCTTTTTTCATTAATTAATAATTATAAATTCTTCAGTTTTAATTATTAACATATTTGGCTATGCAATGCATATAATATATGGAATTTATATAAATTGGAGGTTCTATAGAGTGGCAAGTAACAATAAATTGTATAGAAACTTTATAATATTGCAAGAAGACGAGAGAGGATATTCTAATGCAACAGGTAAAACGCTATCAGGATATTCTAAGATTGAAGCAAGAGCAGAAAAATGCAAAGTTTCTTTCTATGCTCAAAACTTGAAAAAAGATACTGATGATTATCATATGGTACTTATCTGCTGTAAGAAAGATTGCAAACAAATAATCGATCTTGGAAAAATAGTAATAAGTGATACTGGTAAGGGAGAAATAACAAAAGAGTATGATGCGTCTAATATAGGTGGATTAGGAGTTAGCTTTGATAAGATATGTGGAGCTGCTGTGACTAAAATGAAAGATGGACTACCTATATATGTTATGTGTGGATTTTTAAATAGTGAACAACCTTCAGACAATTGGAAGAATTATAAGGTTGTAAAATGCAATGAACATAAACCAATAACTATGGAGAAAAAGCCTAAGAAAGATGACTGTAAGGATGATAAAAAGTCAGATAAAAAATCAGAAAAGAAATCAGATAAGTGTGAACATAAAAAGAGAGATGATGATGATAAACCTGTAGAAATTTCTTCAATTAGTAAAGATGATAATAATGATAAGGTTCAAGAAGAACCTAGGGCAGAAGAAGTAAATACAGAAGAGACTAAAGTAGAAGAAGAAAAAGTAGAAGAGCCGAAGGTAGAGGAAGTTCCATATGTTCCTAGGGAAAACTTAAGAGGTAAGTTTGAAGAGTATGAAGAACAAATAGAAGCCGTTAAGGAATTTGACCCAGATGCTTCTGATATAAGAGGTAGTATAGGAGAATATTTTGAAGCAGTAGCTAACGGATTCGAAAGATGTAAGGGTAAATATAAGGAAGTTAAATATACAAAATGGTATAAGGTTCCTGTAAATGATTTATATGAAATGTGTAATATGTCTAATTATAATAAATATACTTTAGCGTATTATCCTATGCTTAACTACTATCCTTATATTAAAAAACATGGATATTTTATGTTAGGATATAAATGTGATTCTGAAGGAAACTTAAAATATATAGTTTATGGAATTCCAGGAAAGAAAGATAAAGATGAACAACCTTATGATGGAAAGACTGGATTTGTTACATGGGTAAATGATAATGACAGTGATGAAGTAGGATGTTGGTTAATGTTCTATGATTATAAGAACTCAACTGTGGTTGTTCCTATGCAATAATTGGGAAATGTATAGGAAATATGTAACATTAATGTTTGCGATTAATTAATTAAAGTATTATAATTATTTATAATTAGGAGAAGTATTTATACTTCTCCTAATTACTTTAATTAAAAGGTATATAAAGGAGAAAAAAATGACAAGAAAAGCAAAAGTAACTTTGTTATCAATTTTTCTAGTAACTATGACTATCTTAGGAGGATGTAATCCTATAGAAAGTATAGAGAAAAAATTTGGAATTAGGAATGAGTATTTTGAGTTTTTAAATAATAATAATGTAAGTAAAATTAGTATTCAAAGTACTAGAGATCCAGGTTTTAAGTTTATTGTAACAGAGGATAGTGCTATAAAAAATATGTATCAACTCTTAGCAAAATCAAAAGTAAGCGAAAGTAAGTCAACATTAGAGCCTGATTATATATTTGAATTTCAAATAGGTGAAGAAGTAAGAAACTTTTATTATGTAGTTGGTTCTGATGAAGGTAATTTTTACAATGATAATGATATTTTCACAACATCTAAGAGGTTAGATGAAGGAATAATACAGAATCTTTCATTTATAAGAAAACCAAGAGATTTTGATTATATATACTATCAATCAATTTTAGATGTATTAAATGTTATTAAAGATAAAATAAAGCTAAGTGATTATAATATAGGAATAAATATTCAAGGAGATATTGAATGTTTAAAATACGTATTTTCAATTGATTTAAAGAGCTTTTTAGAAAAAGCTAGAAAAATAGCTCCTAATATAGACTTAGTAAAAAACAATGATGAAAATTTTGATTTAGTAATAACAGTTAAAAATAGAGGATATGATAGTACAAATTATAAAACGAAGATAACTGTTAATGATAGAATACAAAAATACACTGATGAATATTTCATAACTGCAGTGAATGAATTTAAGGAATGGAATATTAAAGTAAGTGAAGCAAACAATAAACCTAAAGATTGGTAAGGAGGAGAGAGAAATGGGAAATTGTTCAACATGTTCAAGTAAAGCAAGCTGCAATGCTAGTAAATCAGCAGAAAATAATTGTGGAAAAATATCAATAAAACATGGAAAAATAAAAAATGTAATTGGAGTTATAAGTGGAAAAGGTGGAGTTGGAAAGTCTACAGTATCAGGGATTTTAGCAGTTAATTTAGCTAAAAAAGGATATAAGGTTGGAGTATTAGATGCCGATATAACAGGACCATCAATGCCAAGATTCTTTGGTATAAATGAACAAAGAGCTAGAATGATAGCTGTGGATGAAAATAATGCGATTTTTGAACCAGTTATAACTAAGAGTGGAATAAAAGTAATGTCTATGAATCTTTTAATACCAAAGGAAGATGAGCCAGTTATATGGAGAGGACCAGTAGTAACTGGAGTTCTTACTCAAATGTTTACTGATACAAATTGGGGAGAATTAGATTACTTAATAATTGATATGCCACCAGGAACTTCAGATATAACGCTAACTATAATGCAAAGTTTTCCTATATATGAGCTTGTAGTAGTATCAACGCCACAAGATATGGTTTCTATGATAGTTAAGAAAGTAGTATCTATGGCTGAGAAAATGAATATAAAAATTAAAGGTTTAATTGAGAATATGGCATATATAGTATGTACAGATTGTGATAAGAAATTAAAAGTATTTAGCAATAAGTCATCAGAGGAGCATGCAGAATATTTAGGATTGCCTTTATTAGGAGAATTACCTATAAACTTAGAATTAACTGAGGCTGTCAACGAAGGAAGAGCAGAGGAATATATAAAAGATAATAGCTTATATAGTTTAATTTTTGAAGGATTATATTAAAAAGTAAAAAGCGATACATAAAAATCACCATCTGGGGAAAATTAGTATTGTGATTTTTTATAAGAGGTGATAATTATGAAAGCAAACGTAGATCAAGAAACTTGTATTGGATGTGGAATGTGTCCATCAATCTGTCCAGAAGTATTTGATATGAATGATGACGGAAAAGCACATACAATAGTGGATGAAGTTCCAGCAGGAAAAGAAGATGAAGCACAAGATGCAGCTAATAGCTGTCCAGTAAGTGCAATATCAGTAGATTAAAAAAAGATGCCTAATGGGCATCTTTTTTTATATATTAATATTTGAACTCGGATTAAGTGTTTTTAATATTTGATTTAAAGGTAGTAATCCTAATATTACTAAACAAATTAAAAGTTCTACACCTACAGCTGGACCATTTACTGCTAATGAATATATTGCAGGAGACATACCAGCAGGTGCATATTCACCAAAGAAAACAACTCCAGAAATAAAATGGCATATAAATCTTAAAAACATTCCTACAGTAGCTCCAATTAGTTTTTTATCCCTAAAGAAGCCAGCTATCCCTACAGCCATAAATGGAAGAGGATAATCAAATAGTACTTGAATAGGACTTAATATATACGGATTAATCATTAGCTTTAATAAGCCAAAAAGGAATCCTGTAAATATCCCAACAGATGGTCCATAAACATATGAGATTATAAATATAGGAATCATGCTACCAAGAGATACGCTTCCACCACCATTAGGGAATGTGTAAAGCTTTATCATATCTAATATGATAGCTAATGCTAAAGCTAGTCCAATTCTAGCCATAAGTTGAGCATTAAATTTTATAGATTTAAATTTGATAAATGCAATTAGTAAAATACCGCATGCAAGTAATGTTAGTAGTGTTAATGGACTACTAAATAGTGTTTTAAAATTTTCTGATAAGGTTGCTAGAAAATTTGTCATAAAAAAATACCTCCTTGTTTTGCGCAAGAGGTACCAGTTAAACGAAAATAATAAAAATCCGTATATAGCTTCCCTACGCTGGTATTACCCAGATCAGGTAAAGAAGGGTTAATGATAAAATCATCTCTCAGCCAATTGGCACCCCTAGCACCTTATATAAGATATATTATATAAATTTCTAAAAAAAGTCAATAGATTTATCATGTATGTTAGAAGGTTTATAATTAATACTATAAGTGCCGTTGTACAATCTATCTAAACTTATATTACTACCTATTGGAGATGTATGGCTGAATGATGATAATGGTAGAGTAACAACTGAGTCATCTTCTAATAAGACAAATACTTCCGTTGGCGTATAATCTAAAATAGTTCCTTTCATATTTATTCCTCCTTAGATAACTTTGTGTTAGTTTATGTAATTTTAAAAAAAAATACACCTAAGGTTTTCCCTTAAGTGTAAAATTTATAAATACAAATCACCATAAACTAATCTAAATACTTTTAAAGATTCTTCAATCTTTGGCTTTAATAAAGATTTTCTGTAAGAAAACTCCTTTTCACCCAGAGGAGTTAAAGAATACAATTTTTGAGTTTTCTTTTTTAAATCATTCCATTCACCAACAACTAGGCCTTCTTTTTCTAGCTTTTTTAATAATGGATATATACCACCAGTACTAGGAGACCAAAGTCCTTTTGTTCTTTCAGATATTTTTGTTGATATGTCGTTGCCGTTAGTAGGTCCCATACTTAATATATATAAAACATATATAGGTAAAAGTCCTTTAGCGAATACTTGCCCAACAGCTTCTTTTTCTTTCTGAACCTTTTTTAGTTCAGAAAGTTTTTGCTTATACTCTTCATGGAGCCTCTTTTCTTCTGCCTTTAGATCTTCTATGTTGCTAAAATCATAATTAGCCATAATTATTAATCAACAACCTTTACACAGAAGCCCATTAATCCTGGACCGCCATGTACACCAAGAGCAGGACTGATTTCAGAAAGTTTTAAGCTATTAATGTTGTCTAATCCTTTTAATGACTCCATGTATTTGATGGCTTCAGCTTCACAACCACCTTGAAGTACAGTTACATCACATTTGTTTTTTGCAAGGTGTGTTTTTAATATATCAGTAAGTTTTGATAAAGCTTGTTTTCTGCCTCTAGCTTTAACAATATTGTAGTATACACCATTTTCATCTGTTGTAATTATAGGTTTTAAATTTAACATTTCTCCAAGAGTTCCGGCAACTCTTCCGATTCTTCCACCTTTTTTTAAATATTCTAAGGTATCTATAGTAAAGTAACCAGTTATTTTTTCACGAATTTTAGGTAGAGCTTCGATTATTTCTTCGAAAGTTTTTCCAGACTTTATAAGCTTTGATACTTCTATAACTATTTCACCTTCAGGATAAGCTAAGATTTTAGTATCGTAAACATAAGAAGTAAGGTTAGGATGATCTTCTAAGCTTAATCTTAATGAATTAGCTGTTCCAGAAAGACCACCAGATATACATATTGCTATTACATGAGTATATCCTTCTTCTTCTAATTTAGTTAGTATTTTTTCAGTTGTTTCTGGGCTTGGTAAAGATGTTTTTGGTACCTCTTTATCTAAGTTCGCATAAACATCACTAGCTTTTATATCTATTTTATCTTGATATTCACCAGTAGAATAAGAAATTCTAAGTGGTAATAAGTTTACATTATATTCTCTAAGTTCTTCTAAGCTTAGGTCACTACCGCTATCGGTTATTAAAGCAATTTTTTGCATAATTAATCCTCCGAAATTATTTTATTAATTTTATTATATCATAAAAGATATCATTATCAATATTGATAATGTATATATAGTTATCAGTATTGATAATATCTGTTATATATTTTGTACAATTTAAAATAAAATAGACATATTTAATAAGTGTTAAAAAAGGAAGATAAAATAAAAAAACATTCAAAAATAAGGCTAGATTACCAGCTATATAGGTAAATCGAAATTGCTTTAAAATTTTAAAAAAATTATAATTATAATACAAGATATTGTGTGTAGGGAGTGAAGAAAATGCTATATGTGGTAAAGAGGGATGGTAGAGAAGTAAGATTTAATTCAGATAAAATTGCTAATGCTATAAAAAAAGCTGCTAAGGAGATTGAATATAACCTTAGAGAAAGCCAAGTATTAGATATCGTACAAAAAGCTATAAATTATATAGAGATGACTGGAAAAGAAAAAGTATCTGTAGAAGAAGTACAAAATTTAGTTGAAAAAGCTTTAAATGATAGCGGATATGAAAAAATTCAAAAGGTATATTCAACTTACAGAATTGAAAGAACACGAGTTAGAGAGATAAAATCAGATTTGATGAAAGCGATTAATAAGATAGGAATCGAAACTGATAGAGATAACGCGAATGTTGGGAATAATTTTAGTTCAAAGTTATTGAGAATAGCTTCTGAATCTAATAAATGGCACAATTTAGCTACTATGCCTAAGCACTTAGCAAAGGCACATGAAAATGGAGAGTTATATTTTCATGATTTAGACTCTTATAATCTTACAATAAATTGTCTTCATATACCAACAAAAGAGATTTTGGAAAAAGGCTTTAATACAGGTTATGGAACAATATGTCCTCCAAAAAGAATAGAAACTGCAGCGGAACTTTCTTGCATATTACTTCAATCAAGTCAAAATGATATGTTTGGAGGTCAATCTCATCCAGATTTCGATAACGATATAAGTGTATTCATAGAACCTACAAGACAAGAAATAAGAAAGGAATTAGAGGAGCTTGGAATTGACGAGGAAAGATTAGATGAATTAGTAGAAAAAAAATTAAATAAGAGAATTCATCAAGCTATGCAAGGAATAGTATTTAATCTAAATACTATGCATTCTCGTGCAGGATCACAGGTTCCATTTAGTTCTATAAATTTAGGTATTCCATATACAAGAGATGCTGCACTTGTATGCGAAGCATTTTTAGAAGAATATGAAAAAGGATTAGGAAAGGGAGAACAACCTATATTCCCTAATATCATTTTTAGAGTAAAAGAAGGTGTAAATAGGGAGCCTAAAGATCCATATCATTATCTATATCAATTAGCATGTAGAGTAGCATCTAAAAGAATGAATCCTACATTTATGAATATAGATGCAGATTTCAATAAAGAATTTTATGATAAGGGATATATGCCAGCAACTATGGGATGTAGGACTTATTTAATGAAAAATGTTAATGGAGAGCCAGGTTGTAAAGGAAGAGGAAATATAGCACCAGTTACAATAAACCTTCCAAGAGTAGCTATAGAATCAGGAAAAAATATTGATAAGTTTTTTGAAATATTACAACAAAGATTATCATTAGCAAAAGAAGCACTCCTAAATAGATATGGAGTTCTTAAAAATCTTAAAGTTAAGGATTTACCTTTTGTAGCAGGTCAAGGACTACTAAGGGGCTCAGAAGGGTTAAAAGAGGATGATTCTATTGAACCAATATTAAAGCAAGGAACTTGGGGAATTGGTTTTATAGGCCTTGCTGAAGCACTAGTTGCTTTAACTGGAAAGCATCATGGTGAGAGTAAAGAGTCAAGAGAATTAGGACTAAAGATAGTAGGTTTTATTAGGCAATATACAGATAGATTAGTTGAGGAGACTAATTTAAATTGGAGCTGTTATGCTACTCCAGCAGAAGGCTTATCAGGAAAATTTATAAAAAATGATAAAAAGGTTTATGGAATTATAGAAGGTGTAACGGATAAGGAATATTACACTAATAGTTATCACATACCAGTAAAATACCCAATATCAATAAAGGATAAAATTGATATTGAAGCACCTTATCATAAGCTTTGTAACGCAGGACATATATCTTATATAGAAGTTGATGATAGGCCATCACCGGAGACTATCATGGATATATTAAACTATGCTTATAAAGAAACTAATATAAGCTATGTAGGAATAAATTTTCATATAAGATATTGCAAGGATTGTGGTAATTATTTATTTAGTCATGAAGTAACTTGTCCAAACTGCAAAGGAAGTAATATTCAAGGAGTATCCAGAGTAACAGGATATTTAAGTTTAGATGAAAGGTTTGGCCCAGGAAAATATGAAGAAAGACAAGATAGGTATTGTCATTTTAGCGGAAAGAAAAATTCTTATAAATAGATGATTTCAAAGAAATAAAGTTACTAGCATTAATGTAGGTAACTTTATTTTTTTAATAATTATTATAGTTAGTTTAGTGTTTTTAAAAATATGGATAAAGTCAAAATAATACAATAATATATTTTAAAATTAAGATAGGGAGGTTATGAGTGTCGTAGATAAAGTTAATAATAGATTTAGGTGAAACTGTATCTACGATAGAAGTTGTTGAAGAGTTTTGCAGATATATTAATTAGCTAAGAATAAATAGGTTTAATGATATATGAGGTGGTTATATTGGTAAAGGAAGTAAGATTATCAGGTATTGCTTATGAAAGTTTAGTAAATGGACCGGGAATGAGAAGAGTATTTTTTTCACAAGGTTGTAAACATAATTGTGAAGGTTGTTTTAATCCAGAAACACATGACTTTTCAGGTGGAGAAGTAAGAAATATGGATGAGCTTATAGAAGATGTATTAAAAAATAAAATGATAAAAGGTGTAACTTTTAGTGGAGGAGACCCTTTAGAACAAGCAGATAAATTTGCATATATGGCTAAGGCTTTTAAAGATGCTGGATTAAATATATGGTGTTATACAGGATATACATTTGAGAGTCTATTAGAAAAGATGGAAAATGATAATGAAGTTAGAGAATTGCTTGAAAATATTGATGTATTAGTAGATGGAAAATTTCAATTGGATAAAAAGGAGGATGGACTTAGATTTAGAGGGTCTAGTAATCAAAGAATAATAGATGTAAAAGAGAGCTTACTTAGAGACAAAATATCTATTTTAGAATATTAGAATTTGCTTAATAACTAAGTTTTTAGATGGATTATTATAAAAGAACACAAAAAAAGCGCTTGCGCGCTTTTTCATTAATAATGGGGGGATGGGACCTGCATTAAATGCAAGTTGTTATTACATTATAAGTATGGACTTAAATTAGAATTTATATACAACATATTTGTAAAAAAATAAAAAAAGTTAAAAAAATAGAACCCTTTTAGGGCTCTATTTTTTTAGAAGTCTGATTGACCAGTTGTTCTTGGGAATGGAATTACGTCTCTTATGTTAGACATACCAGTGATGTACATTATTAATCTTTCAAATCCAAGACCAAATCCAGCATGCTTAGTTTCTCCGTATTTTCTAAGCTCTAAATACCACCAGTAATCTTCCTCTTTAAGATTTAATTCAGCCATTCTAGCCTTTAATACATCAAGTCTTTCTTCTCTTTGGCTTCCACCGATGATTTCTCCTATTCCAGGAACTAAACAGTCAGTTGCTGCAACAGTTTTTCCATCATCGTTAAGTCTCATATAGAATGCCTTAATGTCTTTTGGATAGTCAGTAACGAATACTGGTCTTTTGAATATTTCTTCAGTTAAATATCTTTCATGTTCAGTTTGAAGGTCAATTCCCCATTCAACTGGATATTCGAAAGTCTTACCACAATTCTTTAACATTTCAACTGCTTCAGTATAAGTAACTTTTCCGAAATCAGAAGATACTATGTGATTTAATTTATCTAATAGTCCTTTTTCTATAAACTGATTAAAGAATGCCATTTCTTCAGGACATTCATCCATAACGTATTTGATTACGTATTTTAACATTGCTTCAGCTAACTCCATATCATCTTGTAAGTCAGCAAAAGCTATTTCAGGTTCAACCATCCAGAATTCAGCAGCGTGTCTAGCTGTATTTGAATTTTCAGCTCTGAAAGTTGGTCCAAAAGTATAAACATTTCTAAATGCTAAAGCGTAACATTCAGCGTTTAATTGACCAGAAACTGTAAGGTTAGTTTCTTTTCCAAAGAAATCTTCCTTATAGTTTATTTTTCCATCTTCAGTTCTTGGAATGTTATCTAAGTCTAAAGTACTTACTCTAAACATTTCTCCAGCACCTTCACAGTCACTACCTGTTAAGATTGGAGTGTTTGTATAAACAAATCCTTGGTCTTGGAAGAACTTATGGATAGCATAAGCAGCTACTGAACGTACTCTGAATACTGCAGAGAAAGCATTACTTCTTGGTCTTAAGTGAGCTATTGTTCTTAAATATTCAAATGTATGTCTTTTCTTTTGTAGTGGATAATCTGAATCAGACATACCTTCAATAACTACTTCTTTTGCTTGTATTTCAAAAGGTTGTTTAGCCTCAGGTGTAGCAACTAAAGTACCCATTACTTTTATAGATGAACTTATTGGAAGCTTTGATACTTCTTTAAAGTTTTCTAAATTATTATCAAAAACCACCTGAACGTTTTTGAAGAAACTACCATCGTTTACTTCTATAAACCCAAATGCGTTAGATGCTCTTAAAGTTCTTATCCATCCAGATATAACAATATCCTTAGAGAAAAACTCTTCAGAATTTCTGTAAAGTGATTTAACTAAAACTTCGTTTTTCATAAAATTTTACCTCCTTGTAACATTATTAAATAAAATAAAAAACCTCTCGTTCCCATAAAATATGGGACGAAAGGATTACTTACGTGGTACCACCCAAATTGCCTAAAAAGGCCACTTAGTAAATTATTAACGGTATTTAGCCGTCTAAGCCTACACAAGCAATTGCTTTTTCGGTTAGAAACTCCGAGATGTTCTTCGCTTTTAACTTCGTATAAGGCTTACACCATCCCTTACTCGCTAAGACTACATTTAAAAGTTACTCTTCTCATCATAGTTAATATAATTATATGAATAAATCTTAATTAGTGTTAAGGTTATAAGTTAGATTTATTAAACTCTACCTTAATTTTAATAATTCGATTTTACAATACTTTACTAACATTTGCAACCTAAATTCATAATATATATTTATAGAGTATTCATTGGAGGTTGTAATGAATAAGAAGGATTTTTTACAAGAAAAATATGAAGAACTAAATAGACTAAAGATATCAATTCAAGACTATCCTAAAGAATCTATAGATAACATACTTAAATCTATTAGTAATATATGTGATGAGATAAACAAACATTTAGAAAATAAGAAACATAAAGAGGATAAGGATATTAAGAATACTAAAGAGAATAATGAAAATGATTATAATGATGAGTGTATTGATAATAATATCGAAGAGAAAGAAAATGATAGTAATGAAAATAGGAAAAGAAAGAAAAAGAGTAACGAGAAACATAATATTGAAAGAGAGGAGATTATACTTACAGAGCAAGAGCTTTCTGAGTTTAATGGGAAAGATGGAAAGCCGCCTTATATAGCTATAGATGGGATAATTTATGATGTAAGTAAAATAAATAAGTGGAAAAATGGACAACATCATGGAATGTTAGCAGGCCAAGTATTAACTGAAGAGTATTATAAGTGTCATAGTAAAAAGTTAAATTTAATAAAGAAAGCAAGAGTAGTTGGTAAGTTAAAAGAAGAAAATAGAGGAGATAGGGTTTTTACTAAGCAGGAATTAAGCAAGTATAATGGTAAAAATGGAATGCCAGTTTATGCAGCTGTAAATGGAGTCGTATATGACTTTACAAAAATTCTACAATGGCAAGGTGGAATGCATTATGGTTTAATGGCAGGACAGGATTTAACAGCATACTTTGAAGGGTGTCATTCAAATAATTTGGATATATTAAAAAATGGAACTGTTGTAGGTACACTTAAAGAGTCATAGAATGAAAAATATAAATTTAATTAATAAAAAAGCCTTCAGCTAGAATATACACTAGCTGAAGGCTATATTTATCTCTTTGAATAAGCAAATTACTTCTAAACATCAAAGAAATATAATTATTTAACTAACGGTACTAAAAGTTATTCTTGGCCACTTTCATAAGAGTGAGTTATTGAATTAGGGAAGTTTAACATAGCACAATCCTTAACTATTCTTTTGAATTCATATTCAATTTCTCTAATAGAAACATTTACTTCACCGTCATCAGAAATATCTATAAGTGCATAAGTGCAGTTAGGGCGACCAATTTTAGGTTTTCCTACACTACCTACATTAATATAAAGTTTATTATCAAATTTTTTGCAAGAAGGTATGTGGGTATGTGCACAAACTAAAACATCACCTGTAAAGTTGTTCATTGCTTGAACGGTATTTTCTCCATTTTCAAATAAGTACTCATTTATTTTTTCAGGACTTCCGTGAGTAAATACTATATTAACTCCATTAATAGAATATTCTAATTTAAGAGGTAGAGAATCTAAATAGTATTTATTAGAAACTCTAACTTCATTAACAGCCCAAGGTAAAGAAAAAGAATTTATAGTTGTATTTCTAATATAAGTATAATCACCATCTACAACAGAAGCATCGTAATTACCCTTTATACATGGAATCTCTCTTCTTCTTATTAAAGCAACTACTTCATTAGGATGTGGTCCATATCCTACTAAATCACCAAGACAGATTATCTTATCAACTTTTTGTTCATCTATATCTTCAAGCACTTTCATAAGTGCATATAAGTTTCCGTGAATGTCTGAGATTGCAGCTATTTTCATAAATTTATTTCCTCCTATTTACTAATAATATAATTATAACATTCAAATTTATTAATAAAAGAATAAATTCAAAGTTATAGATATTATAAAAATTTTGAAGTATTATTTATTAAAGAAACTCATTTTTTTATAAATTAAAATGATTAAATAGGAATATGAATGGAAGGTATGAAAAATGAAAGATTCAAGAGTTAAAAATGTATTAGTTCAAATGGAAAAAAATAATTTATCTCAAATACTTGTTACATCGCCTGAATCTATTTTTTACTTAACAGGAAAAATGATTCATCCAGGTGAGAGATTTTTAGCATTATATTTAGATGCTAATGGAAATCATAAATTTATAGTAAATAAGCTTTTCCCTATACACGAAGACTTAGGTGTAGAAATTGTTTGGTACGATGATATTGAAAATCCAATAGATAGATTAGCTAAGATAGTTAAGGCTGGGGAAGTTTTAGGTGTAGATAAAGATCTTCGTGCAACTTTCTTAATTGACTTAATGGAGAGAAATGTAGTTAAAACATTTACAAATTCATCACCAATAATTGATATGTTAAGAGCTATTAAAGATGCAGAAGAGATTCAAATAATGAAAGAAGCTTCTAAAATTAATGATGCCGTTATGCTAAAGCTTTGGAAGAATTTAAAACCAGGAAATTCTGAAAAATATTATGCTAATCTTTTATCAGAGATATATGAAGAAGAAGGTGCATCAGGATTTTCATTCTCTCCAATAATAGCTACTAGTCCAAATGGAGCAGATCCTCATCATGGAACAGGTAAGGATAAGATTAAAGTTGGAGATAGTGTAGTTTTAGATATTGGTGGAAGATATAAAAACTACTGCTCTGATATGACTAGAACAGTCTTTATAGGGAAAGAACCAAGTAAAGAGCATGCTGAAATTTATAATATAGTTAAAAATGCTAATGAAAAGGCTATTTCTATAATAAAAGAAGGAGTTAAATTCTCAGATATAGATAAGGCTGCTAGAAACTTAATAACTGATGCTGGATATGGAGAATATTTTACTCACAGAACAGGGCATAGTATAGGAATTGAAGTTCATGATTTTGGTAATGTAAGTTCAGTAAATCATGATGAAGTAAAGGCTGGAATGATATTCTCTGTAGAACCTGGTATATACCTAAAAGATAATATAGGAGTAAGAATTGAAGATTTAGTTCTTGTAACAAAGGATGGATGTGAAGTTCTAAATTCAGTTACTAAAGAAATTACTGTAATTTAAATAGGCAATAGTTAATTAGGTAATATGTAAAAGATAGTTAATTATAATAAGAGTTAAGTTAAACTTAGCTCTTATTTTTTTATGATAAAATTTTTATATGGAAAGTGTAAGATTAATATAAATATTTCGTTATATAAAGTAGAGGCTCAGTAAGGGGAATGTTATGAGAATAAATGAAAAAAATTTTCTTTCAAAATTGAGAAAAAAAGATGAAAAAGCCGGCTTTATGCCGACTTTTTATTAGAAAGTTATATTTTTAAGTATTAAATTACTTCAATAACTCTATTCATTAATTTTATAAAGTCATTTTTAACTCTAGCAGAAGTTTCGATAACTTCTTCATGATTTAAAGGTTGATCTAAAATACCTGCAGCCATGTTAGTTAAGCATGAGATACCAACTGTTTTGATTCCACAGTGATTTGCAACTATAACTTCAGGAACAGTAGACATACCAACAGCATCTCCACCCATAATTCTAGCGAATTTTACTTCAGCTGGAGTTTCATAAGTTGGACCTGAGAACATTACATATACACCTTGTTTTAAATCTATTCCAAGTTCTTTACCTACATTTAATACCTTATTTCTTAATTCTAAGTTATATGCCTCAGACATATCTGGGAATCTTGGCCCAAACTCATCTAAATTATGTCCGAATAAAGGATTTGAACCAGAGAAGTTTATATGGTCAGTTATAACCATTAAATCTCCAGCGTTAAAATCTTTATTAACAGCACCACAAGCGTTAGTTACTATAAGCTTTGATACTCCTAATAATTTCATAACTCTTACTGGAAAAGTTATTTTTTCCATAGAATATCCTTCGTAATAGTGGAATCTACCTTGCATTGCAACAACTTGTTTTCCACCTAAAGTTCCTATAACTAATCTTCCAGCATGGCCTTCAACAGTTGAAGTAGGGAAATTAGGAATATCAGAGTAATTATAGAATTCTGGGTTTTCTATAGAATCAGCTAAAGATCCTAGTCCAGAACCAAGTATTAGTCCAATTTCAGGTTTGTAATTACTTTTGCTTAATATGAAATCAGCAGAAGCTTTAATTTGAGTTAATAAATCCATTAAAATCACCTCTTAATTTTTATCTATTTAGTAAAAGTTCTCCTACTTTAACAACATCTCCAGCTCCAACAGTAAGAATTAAATCGTCTTTTTCAACCTTTGAAGCAAGATAATCTGCAACATCTTTATGAGTATGAAGATTTATACAATTTAAACCAGTTGCTCTAATTGCATCTCCTAATTGATCAGATGAAATAAGACCAGTATCTTTTTCTCTTGCAGCATATATGTCCATTAAAATAAGTTCATCTGAATCTTTAAAGCAATTAGTAAACTCTTCAAAAAGAGTTTTAGTTCTTGTGTAAGTATGTGGTTGGAAAACACAATATATTTTTTTATGAGGAATAATCTTAGCTGTTGATAAAGTAGCAGCAATTTCTACAGGATGATGAGCGTAATCATCAATTATTGTAGCCCCATTAAATTCACCTTTATGCTCGAAACGTTTGTGAGCTCCCTTACAATCAAATAAACCTTCAACTATATATTCATGAGGTATATTTAATATAAGAGAAGTACAAATACTAGCTAATGCATTTAATATATTATGCGATCCTGTTGTATTTAATTCAATATCGAAAAGATAGGTATCATCTTTAAATACTCTAAAGCTTGCGCAACCTCTATTATTGAACTTTATATTACGTGCAGTTACATCACCCTTATTTATACCATAACTTATAGTATTACATTTTGCATAATTTAAAACTTCCATAACTCTAGCATCTTCTGCACAACCAACTAAATATCCATCTGATGGAATTAAGTCAGAGAATTTTTTAAATGTGTCTTCTATATGATTTATATCTTTATAATAATCTAAGTGATCTGCATCAATATTTAATATTATTCCTATGTAAGGAAAGAATTTTAGGAAAGATGCCTTATACTCACAAGCTTCAGTAACGAAATATTCACTTTCACCTATTTTAAAATTACCATGTATAGCGTCAACATCACCACCAACTAAAATAGTTGGGTCAAGGTTTGCATTTAAAGTTATATGCGAAAGCATAGAAGTAGTTGTAGTTTTACCGTGAGTACCAGCTACAGCTACATTATATTTATGACCTTTCATTATATATCCTAAGAACTCGGCTCTATCCATTAGTTCAATGTTTTTTTCTTTTGCTTCTATTATTTCTGGATTACTAGCAGGAATTGCAGCAGTATATACTATTAAATCCACATTTTTAATGTTGTTTTTATTGTGACCTATGTATATTTCAGCACCAGATTTTCTTAATTTATTTAACACTTCAGATTCTTTTGCATCAGAACCAGAAACTTTATATCCTTTAGTTAATAAAACAGCAGCAAGTCCACTCATACTTACTCCGCCTATACCGATGAAGTGAACTTTCTTGTTTTTATCAGTATTTAAATCAAAAGACAAAATATCAACTCCTTTTAAATAGAATAGTTTCATTTATAATTATATACAAATTTATGAAGTTGAACACAAATTTTCATAAATATATAAAAAAATTATGGATATAAATATAAAATTCAATTATAATTGTAAGAATTATTTAAAATTAAGTAGTTAAAACTATTGATAATAGAAGTAATATAGAATAGAATATGAATATTAGGGCGAATTGAAGTTGGAATAATTCGGATTTTGAATAAAAAGGAAGGAAAAGGGTTATGGAAAAATTAAGTAGAAACAATAGAGTTGTTGCCATTACGAAGATATTGACAGAGACTCCTAACAAAGTTGTTGGATTAAATAAATTTTCGGAACTTTTAAATGCTGCTAAATCTACAATAAGTGAAGATATAGTAATAGTAAGAGAATTATTAGAAAAATTAGAGATGGGTAAAATTGAAACTATTTCAGGAGCAGCAGGTGGAATAAAGTTTATACCAGATATGGGAAGTGCAAGTAAGTTAGAATTTTGCAATGAATTATGTGATTTACTAACAGAAGAAGGCAGAATAGTACCAGGAAATTTTGTTTACTTAACAGATATAATGTATAATCCTCAAATAATTAGTAAAGCAGGTGTAATTTTAGCTTCATATTTTAAAGATATGAATATTGATTATATAGTAACTGTAGAAACTAAAGGTATTCCATTAGCTTATGAAGTTGCTAAATGTTTAGGAATTGAGTTAGTTATAATAAGAAGAGATAACAAAATAACAGAAGGACCAACTGTTACTATAAATTATGTTTCAGGAACAAGCGGAAGAATTCAACAAATGTCCTTAGCTAAAAAGTCAATGAAACCATCAAGCAAATGTGTATTTATAGATGACTTTTTAAGAGGTGGTGGAACTGCTCAAGGGATAAAAGACCTTTTAAAAGAATTTGATTCTGAATTAGTAGGAACAGGTGTGTTAGTTGATAATATAGGTATAAAAAATAAGAGAGCTAGTGAGTACATAGCCCTTATTGAATTAGAATTTGATGAGAATACAGAAGAACTACATGTAAGACCATCAGAATTTATTAAATAATATAAAATCTACAGTTGCTTTTAGATAAATAAGAAATTTTAGTAAAAAAAAGGGTTTTAAAACTTTTTATAGAAATATATCTATTATAAAGCAACTGGAGGTGAAGTGAAGTGACAATCACAGACGTTAGAATCAGAAAAATAGCTACAGAAGGAAAAATGAAAGCTATAGTTTCTGTAACTTTTGATAATGAATTTGTTGTCCATGATATTAAAGTTATCGAAGGACAAAATGGTTTATTCATTGCAATGCCAAGTAGAAAGACACCTGATGGAGAGTTTAAGGATATCGCACATCCTATAAACACTGACACAAGAGAAAAAATGCAATCTTCTATATTAGCGGCTTATGAAGAAGCTATGCAAGAAGATGTCAATGTTGTAAACGAATAATTGCAAAAATAAAAGGAGATGAAACTCCTTTTATTTTTTTGGATAAATTAATGATATATATTCTTTTAGCAAAGGTTGAAATAATTATTCTTATGAAATATAATATATAAGAATACATACGAACGTTTTTGGATAAAATTAAAATTTTGTCCTTGATTTATATAAAAGAGGTGAATTTATGTATAAATGTGCTTTAATCTTAGCAGCTGGGCAAGGGACTAGAATAAAATCAGATTTACCTAAGGTTCTACATAAAGTTTGTGGAAAAGAAATGGTTAATCATGTTATTGATACTTTAAGAAAAGCTGACATTTCAGATATCAATGTAATAATAGGTAAAGGTTCAGAATTAGTTAAGGAAAAGACTTCATCAAGAGAAGTAAGCTACTCGCTTCAAGCAGAGCAACTTGGAACAGGACACGCAGTAAAGTGTGCTGTAGATTTCTTAAAAGATAAGAAGGGAACAGTTGCTATATTCTGTGGAGATGCGCCATTGATTACAGAAGAAACAGTAGTTAGCTTATTTGAAGAACATAATTCAAATAATAATAAAGCAACTCTTTTAACTTCAATTTTAGATGATGCGACAGGTTATGGAAGAATAATCAGAGATGGAAATGAAGTATTAAAGATAGTTGAGCATAAAGATTGTAACGAAGAAGAATTAAAAGTTACAGAGATGAATGCGGGAGTATATTGCTTTGATATAGAAAAATTATTAGAAGCTTTAGATAAGTTATCTAACAATAACTCACAAGGAGAGTATTACTTAACTGATGTTATAGGAATACTTAAATCTCAAGGAGAAAAAGTTGGAGCTGTAGTTATAGATTTTGAAGAAACTTTAGGTGTTAACTCAAGAGCTCAATTAGCTCAGGTTGAAGCTATACTAAGAAAAAGAATAAATGCAAAGCATATGGATAATGGGGTTACGTTAATAGATCCAAATAATACTTATATTGGTGCTGACGTTATTATAGGAAAAGATACAATAGTATATCCAGGTAACGTATTAGAAGGTAATACAGTTATAGGAGAAAGATGCACATTATATCCAAATTCAAGAATTAATAATAGTACTATAGAAAATGAAGTTGAAATTCAATCTTCAGTTATTTTAGATAGTAAGATAGGTGATAATACTACTGTTGGACCATTTGCATATATTCGTCCAGATTCAGTTATAGGTAGTCATGTAAGAATTGGAGATTTCGTTGAAATAAAGAAATCGATAATTGGTAACAATACTAAAGTATCTCACTTAACATATGTTGGAGATGCTGAAGTTGGAGAAAGCTGTAACTTTGGTTGCGGTACGGTTACTGTAAATTATGATGGTAAAAATAAAAATAAAACTATTATAGGAAATAATAGCTTTATTGGATGTAATACAAATTTAATTTCACCAGTTAAAGTTGAGGATAACACTTATATCGCAGCTGGATCAACTATAACAGATGATGTTAAGAGTGGGGAACTTGCAGTAGCAAGAGCAAAACAAAGAAATATTCCAGGATGGGTAGAAAAAAGAGGATTATTAAAGAAATAATTTAAATTAATATATATTTATTTTGTTTATAAACAAACTATGTAAAGCAATTTTAAGGAGGTTCTCATACTTATGATAACGCATGGAAAGAGTATAAAGATATTTACAGGAAATTCTCACCCAGAATTAGCAAAAGAGATTGCTGATTTACTAGGTATTCCACTAGGGCAAGCTAAAGTTTCTACTTTTAGTGATGGAGAAATATCTGTAGATATAAGTGAAACAGTAAGAGGATGTGATGTATTTATAGTACAATCTACAAGCTCTCCTGTTAATAATAACTTAATGGAACTTTTAATAATGATAGATGCATTTAAGAGAGCATCTGCAGGAAGAATTACAGCAGTTATGCCTTATTATGGGTATGCAAGACAAGATAGAAAAGCAAAATCAAGAGATCCAATAACAGCAAAATTAGTTGCTGACATTTTAACTGCAGCCGGAGCAGATAGAGTATTAACTATGGACTTACATGCAGCTCAAATTCAAGGATATTTCAATATTCCAGTTGATCACATGTTAGGTTCACCAATATTAGCTAAGTACTTCGTTAACAAAGGATTTGAAGATCAAGATGACGTAGTTGTTGTATCTCCAGACTTAGGAAGTGTTACAAGAGCTAGAAAGTTTGCAGATAAATTACATGCTCCTATAGCTATAATTGATAAGAGAAGACCAAAGGCTAATGTTTCTGAAATAATGAACATAATCGGAGATGTTGAAGGAAAGAGATGTATCTTAATCGATGATATGATTGATACTGCTGGAACTATAGCAAATGCTGCAAATGCGTTAAAAGACCTAGGCGCAACTCATGTTTATGCTTGTTGTACTCATGGAGTATTATCAGGACCTGCCTTCGAAAGAATAAATGGTTCTGCTATAGAGGAATTAGTTATGTTAAATACTATTCCATTACCAGAAAGAGATGACTTAGAAAAGTTCCAATCAATATCTGTAGCTCCTTTATTTGCAGAAGCAATAAAGAGAATTTACGATGATGAACCAATAAGTAAATTATTCGAGAACTAATAACATAGAGATAAAAAAAGAGGAGTTATTCAAAAATAACTCCTTTTTTTATTAATATTGTGTAACAAATGTAAACTTTATGAGAAAACTATTATTGTTTAAATATTTATAGTATAAAATATTTATAAGGGAAGGTGGAATTGGAATGGATGATAAATTTGGAAAAGTTTTAATTGTAGATGATGATACGCATATAAACGAATTAATAGATATGTATTTAAAAAGTTCAGGATACGAAACAAGACAATGTTTTAATGGAATAGATGCATGTAATATTGTTAATGAACAAAATATTGGATTAGTAATATTAGATATTATGTTACCAGGAAAAGATGGAATGGAAGTTCTTAAATATATAAGAAAGACGTCTAACATACCTGTGATAATGCTTACAGCTAAAGGTGAAGTTTTTGATAAGGTATTAGCCTTAGAGCTTGGAGCAGATGATTATATAGTAAAGCCTTTTGATCCAAAAGAGCTTATGGCTAGAGTTAAGGCTGTTTCAAGAAGATATACTACACCAACAACAAATGATGATTTATTAAAATTTAATGGATTAACTATAGATATTGGTGCATATGAGGTAGTTTATAAAGGGAATAATGTAAAGTTAGCTCCTAAGGAATTAGAATTACTTCACTTTATGGCTAGTAATCCTAATAAGGTATTTACAAGAGAACAACTAATGTATGAAGTATGGGGATATGATTATCCAGGAGATTCAAGAACTGTGGATGTTCACATAAAAAGATTAAGAGAAAAGATAAAAGGCGGAGAAGGTTGGGAAGTTCAAACTGTTTGGGGCGTTGGCTATAAATTTGAGGTGAAGTAAGCTTGAAAAAAAGAAGTATAGTAAGAAAGCTAATAATAACTTTTGCTTCAATAACAGGTGGAGTACTAACTTTAGTTGGACTTATATCAACTGTATGGATTAATGTTAGTTATACAGAACAAAGAATAGAGATTATTGATAAACAAATAGCTATAGTAGAGGAAACGGTAAGAGGGTATTTAAGACAAGAGAATGATTATAATGAAGTAGAGAAAATCTTGACTATGGCAAGTATGGCAAGTAATACTGATGGAATAGTAGTAGATAAATTAGGGTATATTTATATAGTTTCAAATTCTAAGTATGATGATATTAAGTATACAAAAGTTCAAATACCAGAAAACATTAAATCTAAAATTGATGAAATGAAAAAGTATGGGAAAGCAGTTGTGCTATTAAAAAATGGACAGTTATTAAGTTATGTTAAGCCTATGTATTCTAATGGGGAAATAGAAGGATCTATAATCATGATTCCTAATAGTGCTTATGCAGGTAAAAATATAATGTGGATGATATGGATATCGATAGTAGTTGCAATGATAATTTCAGGTTTGATTATAAATTACTTCGCAAATAGATTAGTAGTTAAGCCTTTAGAAGAAATAAATAATGCCGCTAAAAGGTTAACTCAAGGAAACGTTAATGAAAGAGTTGATGTAAGATCAAATGATGAGATTGGTCAATTAGCGGAATCTTTTAATAGTATGGCTGAATCATTAGAAAAGGTTGATAATACTAGAAAAGAATTTATATCAAATGTGTCTCATGAGCTGAGGTCTCCGATAACTTCTATAAAGGGTTTCGTTGGAGGAATCTTAGATGGTGTTATACCAAAGGATAAGGAAACGTATTACTTTAAAATAGTATATGAAGAGATAAATAGACTTGCTAGATTAGTAAATGATTTATTAGATATATCTGCAATGGAAGCAGGTAAGTTTAATTTACAAAAGATTGATTTTGATATAAATGGAGTTATAAGTCTTTGTATATTAAATCTTGAAGGGAAAATTAAAAGTAAAGGATTAGATGTAAGAGCTGTTTTTGAAGAGAAGAGAAATTATGTAATAGCTGATAGAGATAGAATAATTCAAGTTCTAACAAATCTTCTTGAAAATGCTATAAAATATAGTAATGATAAAGGGCAAATAGAAGTAACTACTTATACAAAAGGAGAAAAGATATATATAAGTATATTTAACTCAGGTGAAAATATATCAAAAGAAGATTTAAATAATATTTGGGATAGATTTTATAAAAGTGATAAATCAAGAACCAATAAAGTAAGTACGGGATTAGGGCTACCTATAGTAAGATTGATTTTATCTCAACATAATGAAGATGTTTGGGTGGAAAATATAGACGGAAAAGGGGTAAAATTTACTTTTTCGTTAAAAAGAGCTGATTAACTAAGATGCATTTGGAGGGGATGCTATGGTCCGTAATAAGGTTCAAAGAGAAAAAATTAAAAATTATGAAGAGAAAGATTATAATATAAGTTTTAAAAAAAAGAGAACTAAATCAAGTATTAGATTTGGAGCTAAGCTTTTTATATATTTAATTATTGCAGCAGGATCAGGAGCAGTTTTTTCAGGAATAATGATGGATATTAAGTATGGAAATGCTATAAAGATTATTGAAGAATTTGCTAATGATGAAATGATTATAACGGATTATACAAAGATTATAAATACTATAAATCCTTCAATTGTTACTATTGAAAATTCATCAGAAGGATTTAATTTGAATAATGAAAATAATACTACTGGGATAATTTTAGATGAAAGTGGAAGCATACTTACAAATTATTCTTTGATAAAAGATTTTTCTAATATAGTTGTTAAGTTATCAGATAATAGCGTTGAACCTATAAATGCAAAATTAATGGTAAAAAATGAAGATATCGATTTAGCTATAATAAAAATAAAAACTGATGAGGAGTTAGTTCCTGTGAAATTTGCTAAAAGCGATGAGTTGCTTATAGGACAGGGGGTTGCAGTATTAGGTAAAACTGTAGGTGATAATACTGTAGATACTGTCAGCCCAGGAATAATAACATCTATAGGAGAAAATACAAGATTAGAAGGAAAATCATATCAATTACTTCAAATAAGTGCACCTATAAATAAGAAAAATGCAGGTGGACCTATTTGTAATTCTAAAGGTGAAGTAATAGGTTTAGCAAGTTATAGTTTATCAGAGGCTAATAAAGATAGTGGGTTTTATTATGGAATTCAAATAAGAGATTTGCAGATTGTAATTAATTCTAGTAATGCATTTAAAAGTGTTCTGGGAATTAATGAAGGTGGTATAATAGCAGATAAAAACACTGAGTATAAAGGATTTTATGTTCAGGATTTAGATAAGAATGGAGATGCTTATAAAGCTGGAATTAAACCGACAGATATAATACTAGAAGTAGATAATACTCCAATAATAACTGTAGATGATGCCACTGCTGTACTTCAAAATAAAAAAACTGGAGATGTTCTAAAATGTACGGTTTTAAGAGAAGGAACTATAGAAGAGATAGAGGTAAATATAAATTAAAACTAAGATAATAGATATATGGTCATACATAATTAAAGGCAAATTATTTATAATTTGCCGTTTTTTTATTTGTCATTTAGGTTAAGATGTTTTGTACTTTTTTATATTGAAAATAAAATGTATAATAAAACGTAGCGATAAAATGGTATAATATACAATAGGTCTATATGCTTAGGAGGAAATTATAAGATGTTTTTAATAGTAGGATTAGGAAACCCAGGAAAAGAATATGAAGGAACTAGACATAATATAGGTTTTGAAGCTGTAGATTATATAGCTGATAAGTATAATATAGAATTAAATAGGATAAAATTTAAAGGTATATTTGGGGAAGGTATGATAAATGGTAAAAAGGTTATCTTACTTAAACCAACAACATATATGAACTTAAGTGGAGAAAGTATAAGAGAAGTAGTTAATTTTTATAAAATATCTAATGAAGAAATAATTGTTATATACGATGACATAAGCTTAGAGGTAGGAAGATTAAGAATTAGAGAAAAAGGAAGTCATGGTGGACATAATGGGATAAAGAGCATAATAGCCAATTTATCAAGCGATGTATTTCCAAGAGTTAAGATAGGTGTAGGAGGTCCAAAGGGAGACCTAGTTTCTCATGTATTAGGAAAGTTTTCAAATAGTGAAATAGAAATCCTAAGAGAATCAATAATGGCAACATCAGAAGCAGTTACAACTATTTTATCAAAAGATACAAAAGAAGCGATGAATAAATTTAACGGGTTTAAGGCAAGTGCCATAAGTGATTAAGGAAGGTGTATTTTGATGAGATTAGAGGGGATAATGAAGCCCTTAAGAGATAATGAAGAATTTAACCGTTTATTAGGATGTATGAATAAAGGTCAATATCCACTAAGTGCTTATGGATTATCAGAATCTGGAAAAAGCTATTTAATAAATGGTATTTTTGAAAATAGAGAAAACTCTATAGTTATAGTTACACATAGTGATATTGAGGCTAAGAATTTATATGAAGATTTAAGTCTTTACTCAACTGATGTTTACTATTTCCCAGTAAGAGAGGTAGTTTTTTATAACATAGATGCTATTTCGGGTGATTTGAGATGGGCTAGATTAAAAGTTATTAAGGAGATTTTACAAAATAAAGAGAAGAAGATAATTATAACTTCTATTGATGCTTTAACATCTTTATATACACCGAGAGAATATTACTATAATTATAGTATAAATATTGCACAAGGGTCTGAATTAGATTTAAAGGAATTATCTCAAAAGTTAATAGAATGTGGATATGAGAGAGTTGAAGCTGTTGAAGGAAAAGGTGAATTTTCTTATAGAGGAGGGATACTAGATGTATTTCCTCCTACGTCTGTTTATCCTTATAGAGTTGAACTTTTTGGAGATGAGGTAGACTCTATAAGAACGTTTAATACTGAATCTCAACGTAGTATAGAAAAGATAAAGAGTTTTGATATATTCCCTGCTAAAGAGATAATAATAAACTCTCAGGTTCAAGAAAAAGCAAGTGAAAAAATAAGAGAAGAATTAAATACTATATTAGATAACACTAGTAAAAATGATAATGAGAGAATAGATAAGTTAACTAATATTGTTAGAAAGAACTTAGAATCATTAAAAGAAAGTTATACATTTGAGACAGTAGATAGTTATCTACCTTATTTTTATGATAAACCTGAAAGCTTATTTGATTATTTAGAAGGGTATTTATTTATAATAGATGATATAAAGAGATGTAAAGGCAAAATTGATAGTATATATTATGAATTTAGCGAAAATTATACTGCATTTCTTCAAAGGGGAGATATTCTTCCATCTCAAAATAAGTTGTTATTAGATAAAGAAGAGCTTGCTATAAATATAAATAAAGAAGATGTTATTGTTGTAAACACATTTTTAGAAAATACTGATTTGATATCGACATATGAAGATATAGGGTTTAATCAAATGACATTAAGCCATTATCATGGTCAGTTAGATTTATTGATAGATGATATCAAAGATAAAAAAAGTAAGGGCTACAGAACTGTTATATTATCAGGTACAAGGGTAAGAGGTGAAAGGTTAGTTGAGACCTTAAGAGATAGAGAAGTTGAAAGTGTTTATAAAGATGTAATAGAAGATATTAAACCAGGTGAAGTTGTAATTACTTTTGGTAATTTACTTAAAGGATTTGAATATCCAGATTTAAATTTATGCATAATCTCAGATAAAGAAGTATTTGGAGAAGCTAAGAGAAAGCTTACTAAAAAAGTAGCACAAAGAAAAGGTGTTTCAAAAATACGAAGCTTTGCAGAGTTAAAGCCTGGGGATTATGTAGTACATGCTAATCATGGTATTGGTGTATTTAAAGGTATTAAACAAATTGAAGTCGCTGGAAGTACAAGGGATTATTTAGATATAGTTTATGATAAAGGTGATAAACTATATGTTCCAGTAGATCAATTAGATTTAGTTCAGAAATATATTGGAAGTGAAGGAAAAACTCCAAAGATAAATAAACTTGGAGGAGTTGAGTGGCAAAAGGCTAAAGCTAAAGTAAGAAAATCTATAAATGAAATTGCAGAAGATTTAGTGAAGTTATATGCAGCTAGGTCTACTTTGACTGGTTATAAATATTCTAAAGATACAGAGTGGCAAAGACAGTTTGAAGATGAGTTCCCATATGAAGAAACACCTGACCAATTGACATCATTAGAGGAAATAAAGCATGATATGGAATCAGATAAACCTATGGATAGATTGCTTTGTGGAGACGTTGGATATGGTAAAACAGAAGTAGCTATAAGAGCAGCATTCAAAGCTGTTATGGATGGAAAGCAAGTTGCATTCTTAGTACCTACAACTATCTTAGCTGAACAGCACTATAAAAACTTTATAAAGAGATTTTCAGACTTCCCTGTTAAGATTGATATGATAAGTAGATTTAGAACAGCAAAACAGCAAAAAGCTACTTTACAATCTTTAAAAGAAGGTAATGTTGATATTTTAATAGGAACCCACAGATTAGTATCAAAAGATATAATGTTTAAGGATTTAGGTTTATTAATTATAGATGAAGAGCAAAGATTTGGGGTCGCTCAAAAAGAAAAGATTAAAGGATTAAAGAAAAATGTTGATGTATTAACATTAAGTGCAACGCCAATTCCTAGAACATTGCATATGTCATTGACTGGGGTGAGAGATATTTCGGTTATTGAAACACCACCGGAGGAGAGATATCCTATCCAGACATATGTAGTAGAGCAAAAGGACCAATTGATAAAAGATGCTATATTAAGAGAAATAAGTAGAGATGGTCAGGTGTATTTTGTTTATAACAGAGTAGGCACTATTCAGGATATGGCTAATTATATTAAAGATTTAGTTCCAGAATGTAAAGTAGGAATAATTCATGGTCAAATGACTGAAAAGGAATTAGAAAAAGAAATGATTGCATTTATGAATAAGGAATATAATGTTCTTGTATGTACAACGATCATAGAAACTGGTATAGATATTCCAAACGTTAATACCATGATAGTTCATGACTCAGATAAGATGGGATTATCCCAACTTTACCAATTAAGAGGAAGAGTAGGTAGATCTAATAGAATTGCTTATGCATACTTTATCTATACTAAAGATAAGGTGCTAACTGAAGTTGCAGAGAAAAGATTGAAAGCCCTAAAAGATTTTACGGAACTTGGATCAGGATTTAAAATTGCAATGAGAGACTTAGAGATAAGAGGTGCTGGTAATATGATGGGATCAGCACAGCATGGACATATGGCTACTATAGGGTATGATTTATATTGTAGAATGCTAGAAGATACAGTAAAACTTATTAAAGGAGAGATTGATAAGGAACCTGTTGAAACAACAGTGGATATAAAGGTTGATGCTTATGTTCCTTCAAGATACATTGAAGATGAAATTCAAAAGATTGAAGTTTATAAAAAGATTGCTGCTATAAGTAATATTGAAGATTATCAATATATTAAAGAGGAACTAGAAGATAGATATTCTAGTATACCAGATGCTGTTTATAATCTTATGGATATAGCTTATATTAAGAGCTTAGCTAAGGAATTGTCTATAGAAGAAATAAAAGAAATTCCAAAAGAAATTAGATTTAAATTTGCATCAGATTTTAAAGGATACAACAATATATATAAGATTTTATTAAAACATTATAAAGAAAATGTAGTTATATATTTTGGAGAAAACCCTTCTTTTGCAGTTAAGCTAAACACAATAAAGAAGGAAGAAGCATTAAAATTCTATAGAGAAATGCTATTAAAGGTTATTGAAAATTCATAGAAAAATCAGATGGTAAAGTTTGAATAAAAGGAATATTATTGATATACTAGTATAGATAGCAACTATAATATGTAAAGTGAGGGAAATGATTTGAGAAGAATAAAAAGAATAGTACTTGCTGCAGTCGTTGCAACAATGGCTTTTTCAATGGCAGGATGTAATTTAATACAAAAGACTCCAGAAGCTATACAAAATACTGTTTTAGCTAAAGTTGGAAGCGAAAAAATAACTCTAGGTGATGTTGATACTGAGTTAAAGGCTGATATTGATTATCTAAAGAAACAATATGGTGAAGACTTTGAATCAAATATAGATGATGATCTTAAAGCTAGACTAAAAGAAGTAAGACAACAAGTTTTAGAAGCTTTAGTAGAAGAAAAAGTACTTTATTTAGAAGCTGAAAAGAGAGGTTTAGTACCTACTCAAGAAGAATTAGATAAAGAAGTAGCTGAAAGAACAGCTGAAATACAAGAAGCTTGGGGTGGAGAAGAAGCATTTGCACAAGCTAAAGAGTATTATGGATATACTGATGAAACTTTTAAAGAGTTTTTAGAAAATCAAGTAGTAATTCAAAAGGTTAAAGATGATATGTTTAAAGATATAAACATAACTGATGACCAAATAAATAAATATTATGAAGAACACAAAGATGAATATGTAAATTACGGGCAAGCTGACGCAAGACATTTATTATTCCAAACGGAAGAAGAAGCAAATGCTGCAAGTGAAAAAATAAAGAGTGGAGAAACTACTTTTGATGCTTTATTTACAGAATATGAAGGAAATAAAGCAAAAGCTACAGCTACAGATGCTACTGAAGAAGATCAAGCGTTACCTATAGCTGAAGATTTAGGTACAGTTTCTCATAATCAATCTAATTATGATCCTTTATTCTTAGAAGGATTAAAACCTCTTAAAGAAGGAGAAGTTTCAGAACCTATTAAAGGATATTATGGATATCATATAATAGAGGCTACAAATGTTACAGAAACAACTCCAAAAGAGTTTAATGATGAACTAAAAGAGGAAATAAAAGCTACTTTAGAAAATGAAGAGAAAAATAGTATATATGAAAATGAATTAGCTTCATTAAAGAAAGAATATAAAGTAAAACTTTACGAAAATAGACTTTAATTAAATAAAATATAATTAAAATTCAGAGAATGTTATTATTCTCTGAATTTTTTTATTATAAAAATATATTAAAATAAGCTAACATTAGATTTCTTGCCATAGAATTGAATTAATTCCTCTTTGATTAGATACGGATAAATATTGGGTATATGTGTATAAAATTTCTAATAACTCAAATAATAATATTGCAGTAAGATATTTATAATTATTTAAGGAGGTAACTCAAAGTAATGAAAGCAACAGGAATTGTTAGACGTATTGATGATTTGGGAAGAGTGGTTATACCAAAAGAAATAAGAAGAACTTTAAGAATAAGAGAAGGAGACCCATTGGAAATATTCACCGATAGAGAAGGTGGAGTAATTCTTAAAAAATATTCTCCAATAGGCGAGTTAACTGATTTTTCAAAGGAATATGCCGAAAGCTTACAAGGATCAATTGGACATATTGTGTTAATTGCGGACAAAGATACATTTATATCAGCGAGTGGAGCGCCTAAAAAAGATTACTTAGAAAGAAAAATAAGTTCTGAATTAGAAAACGTTATGAATGATAGAAAAGCTGTAATAATTACAGAGCAAAACAAGACAATCCCTCTACATAATGATGAGGATGAAAAGTTATATTCAAATCAAGTTGTAGCACCAATAATTGCTGAAGGAGATGCAATAGGAGCTGTATTAATAATTTCAAAAGAAGAGAATGAAAAATTCACTGATCTTGAATTAAAGCTTGCAGAAACTGCGGCTGCTTTTTTAGGAAAACAAATGGAACAATAAAGTTGATATTAAGCAATCGTAATTGTAAAAAATTAATGTTACAGAATAAATTAGTAATAATACCTCTAAACTTAAAATAATAATTATTATTAGTGATAAAAAACTTTATAAGTTTGGAGGTATTTTATGAAAAAGCAATCTTTGATTAAAGGAAGTATAATTCTAGGAGCTGCTGGAATAATAGCCAAGTTCTTAGGATTATTTTTTAGGTGGCCACTTATATTATTAATAGGTGATGAAGGAATAGGATATTATCAATTATCTTATCCATTATATATGTTTTTTGTAGCTATAGCGTCAGGTGTACCAGTAGCTATGTCTAAGATGATATCAGAAAGAAATGCAGTAGGAGATATAGAAGGTACATACGAAATAGTTAAAGAATCAACTTATTTAATGTTAGTGTTAGGAATAGGTACGTCCTGTGTATTATTTTTCTTTGCAAAACCTATTATTTCTTTTCTAAAATGGGATCCAAAATCTTATTACGCTTTAATAGGAATTTCATTTGCACCTATAGCAGTTTCTATTATGACTATTTTTAGAGGATTTTTTCAGGGATTACAGAACATGACCCCATCTGGAGTATCTCAAATATTAGAACAAGTGGGTAGAGTAATCGTAGGAGTTGGACTAGCCTTTGTGTTATTACCAAGAGGTATAGAGTTTTCTGCAGGAGGAGCAGCATTTGGAGCAGCTGCAGGGGGAACTATAGCATCTATATATCTATACATTAAGTACAGAAAAGTAAAAAAAAGTATGGGTATAAAGAAAATAAGGACAAACACTGATGTATTAAATAAAATACTAAAAATGGCTATTCCTATATCAATAGGAGCTACAGCAGGAACTATAATGAATTTGATAGATGCTGTATTAGTACCACAAAAGCTTATAGAGTCTGGAGTAGCTGATCCTACAGCCTTATATGGACAATTAACAGGAAAAGCAGCAGTTCTTGTTAATATCCCTTTGACACTATCTATGGCATTAGGCACATCTTTGATACCTATAATAGCAGAGAATTATGTGCTTAGAAAAAAAGTAGAATTAGAAAGTAAAACTAATTTAGCTATGAAGCTAGCAGTAGTAATAGCTTTTCCTTGCACAGTAGGATTATTTTGCTTAGCAGGGCCTGTTATGAAGTTGTTATTTTTTAAAGCTTATGATGGTTATGAAATTTTAAAATATCTTTCTTTATCAATACCGTTTATAATTATTACACAAACTACTACATCCATATTGCAAGGTACAAACCATTATATTAGGCCTGTTATAAATCTTTTTATAGGATGTATAGTAAAAGTAATATTAACTATGTTCTTAGTGCCAATTCCACAGATAAATATATTTGGAGCAGTAATAGCTAGTATAGCTTCGTATGTAACAGTTACAATCCTTAATATAGTTGCTTTAAAGACAAAGATAAAAACAAAGTTAGATGTATATGATTCAATTATAAAGCCATTAATGTCATCTTTAATAATGGGAATAATGGTAAGTATAACTTATATTTTTTCTATAGGAAGAACAAATAATAATAGTATTTCTTGCTTATTATCAATATTTGTGGGTATTATTATATATATAATAGCTATTTTAGTTTTTAGAGTTTTTAGTATAAGTGAAATTAAAAATAGGGTAGTTAGAAAATGATTTGTAAGGAGAGTACTATATGATAAAAATAGTAGGGTTAGGGCCTGGTGCACCAGAAGCATTAACTATTGGAGCAGTAAAAACTTTAGAAGAAAGCAATAATTTATATTTTAGAACAGAGAAACATCCTACAGTAGATTATTTAAGAGATAGACTAAAGGGATTTAAAACTTGCGACAATTATTATGAAGAAGGTAATAGTTTTGATGAGGTTTATCAAAATATAGCTAATGATATCATAGAGGAATATAGAAAAACAAAAGAATTAGTTTATGCAGTTCCTGGACATCCGCTAGTAGCTGAGAGATCTGTATTAAACATAATAGATTTATGTGAAAAAAATAATATTGAGTATTCGATATTGCCAGCAGTTAGCTTTGTTGATGCCATGATGGATAGACTAAAAATAGATCCTATAGAAGGGTTAAAGATAATAGATGCTTTTGATATAAAAAATCAAATATTAGATAAAAGAATAGGAACAATAATAACTCAAGTATATAATGGATTAATAGCTTCTGAAGTTAAATTAGAATTATTAGAACATTATAATGATGATACTGAGATAATATATGTAAGAGCGGCAGGAATAGAAGGTCAAGAATCTATAAGAAAGATTCCACTTTACGAATTAGATATGCAGGAAGATATAGATTATTTAACATCAGTATATATTCCTAAAGATTTAAATAATAAGAAGGACTTTTATGACTTTTTAGAAATTATAGAAACTTTAAGAGGAGAAAATGGGTGTCCTTGGGATAGAGAGCAAACGCATGAAAGTATAAAAAATAATCTCTTAGAAGAATGTTATGAAGTTATAGAAGCTATTGATAAAGATGATATAGATTCGTTAATAGAGGAATTAGGAGATATACTTTTACATGTTGTATTCCATGCTACAATAGGAAAAGAGGATGGATATTTCAATATTAATGATATAATAGAAAGTGCTTCTAAGAAAATGATATATAGACATCCTCATGTTTTTAAAGATGAGAATCTAGAAACATCAGAAGAAGTGGTAGCAAACTGGGAAGAACTAAAGAAAAAAGAAAAAGAGTATAATACTATATCAGAAGAAATAGAAGGTATAGCTAAAACTTTACCAGCTTTAATTAAAGCTCATAAAGTTCAAAAGAAAGTGTCTAAAGTTGGATTTGATTTTGAAGACGTAAATGAGGCGGCAACAAAGGTAGAAGAAGAATTAAAAGAAGTTTTAAATGTATATAAATCCAATAATAGGGAAAAGATAATAAATGAGGTTGGAGATTTATTATTTGCCTGTGTTAATGTTTCTAGAATGTTAAGTGTAGATGAAGAGGAAGCACTAAATACTAGCATTAAGAAATTTTCAAAAAGATTTTCTTACATTGAAAAAAATATTTTAGATTCTGGTAAAAACATAGATGATGTATCACTTGATGATATGAATAAACTATGGGAAGAAGCTAAGAAATTTGATTAGCAAAAGATAAGGTATTTTTACAAATATTTAAGCTTTTCATAATAAATATTATAGAGGAATAAGTTGTGTGCTAGATTACATGAAAATGATGTAATAAATATATTTTTATAGTAAAAAAACCATATTTCTATAGACTAGCAAAGAAAGTGGAGATATAATAGGTAAATGTAGTATAGTACATAATATCGTAGTTTACTACGAAACTACAACTGTTTATTTAAGGAGGATGTAATCGTGAATAAAGCAGAATTAATTACTAAAATGGCAGAAAAAAGCCAATTAACTAAGAAAGATGCTGAAACAGCTTTAAAGGCTTTCGTTGAGTCAGTTCAAGAAGCTTTAGAAAATGGTGAAAAAGTTCAATTAGTTGGATTTGGTACTTTTGAAACTAGAGAAAGAGCAGCTAGAGAAGGAAGAAATCCAAGAACTAAAGAAGTTATAAGCATCCCTGCATCTGTAGTTCCAGTATTCAAAGCAGGAAAAGAATTTAAAGAAAAAGTTAACAAGTAGTAGTAGTAGAAACCCGAGATTACTCGGGTTTTTATAATATAAATATATATTTAAAAGGAGAGGTAAGTTATGAGGCTAGATAAATACTTAAAAGTATCTAGAATAATAAAGAGAAGAACGGTAGCTAAAGAAGCTTGTGAAGGTGGAAGAGTTTCTATAAATGGTAAGGTTGCAAAGCCATCTACAGTTGTAAAAGAAGGCGATATAATAGAAATAGCTTTTGCAACTAGAAGCCTTAAGGCAAAGATAGTAAATATTGCTGAACATGTGAGAAAAGAAAATGCTAAAGCAATGTATGAGATATTAGAAGGCGAAGAGGATAAAGAATAAAATAGGATACTTACTCATATATTTTAAACAAGAAGTATATGGGGGAGTAGTTATGGAAAAAAAAGATATAAGCAAAATAGAAGAAAATAAAGGAAATCTGATCTTAGAAAATAGGAAGAAGCTTACACTTTCAGGAGTAGTAGAAGTAATAAGCTTCGATGAAGAAAAGATATTACTAAATACAAAATTAGGGGCGCTAACTATAAAAGGAACTGAATTAAAGATGAATAAATTAGATGTTCAAAATGGAGATGTAACAATAGTTGGAGATGTATGGTCAATGGTGTATAGTGGCAAAGAAATGAAAAAAGAAAAAGAAAGTATAATTGGAAGGCTATTTAAGTAGAGTATTATGCCATTACCAACAAGTGCACAGTTTAATATAATTTTATACTCAATATTAGCTGGTATATTGACAGGAGCTATGTTTGATTTGTATAGAATTATAAGAGGCAGTAAAGTTCCTAAAATAATAATTGCAATTGAAGATATATTATTTTGGATTTTAGCTGCCTTAGTGGTATTTTGTTTCTTGCTTTACACCAATTATGCATTTTTAGGAGCATACGTATATTTATTTATGCTTGCAACATTGTTTATTTATTTAAAGTTAGTTAGCCCAATTTGTTTAAAATTTGAGATTAAGATGTTAAATTTTTTAGGAAAGATGTCAAGAATAGTAGTTAAGAATGTATTATATCCATTTAAAATTATATTTTATAATATTATGGGGAAAAATAATTAGAAGAGAAGCTATAAGTTGTATAAAAATGACTTGAATAAAATATGTAGAGTGTTTAAAATATAAATATAGATTATTAAAAAGAGGGTTCTATATTTATGAGGAAAAAGATAACCTTAAGAAGCATAGTAATTATTATTCTGTTTGTAGTATTTGGATTTAATGTTGTTAAACAAACTATGGCTATAAAAAGAATAAATAATGATATAGCTAAAAAAAGTGAACAACTCAATGAAAAAAAAGAAGAAAACAGAAAATTACAAGCTGAGTTAGAAAGGGTACAATCGAATTACGATTACCTAGAAAAGTTAGCAAGAGAAAGACTTGGACTTATTAAGGAAGGTGAACAAATAATACTTCCTTCAGAGCCTCAAGAGTAAGATGATTAACATATTACTAAAAGGGTTATTATTAATAATGACATATATTTATTAAAAATTTAAGGAGGATTCTTTGTAGCATGACATTAGCGGCAGGAAAAATATTAGAAGGTACAGTGGTTAATATCACAAATTTTGGAGCGTTTGTAGAGATAGAAGGAAAGACTGGATTAGTCCATATCTCAGAGGTTGCAGACTCTTTTGTTAAGGATATAAGAGAACATCTTAATGAACAAGATAAAGTAAAAGTAAAAGTTATTTCAATCGATGATAATGGAAAAATCAGCTTATCTATTAAACAAGCTAATGTTAAGAAGAAATCAGTAAAACCAGCAGAATTCGAATGGGGTACAGAAAAGAAAAAACCTAATACAGCTAATTTCGAAGATATAATGTCTAGATTCTTAAAAGATAGTGAAGAAAGACAACAAGATTATAAGAAAAATCAAGAATTTAAAGGTAGAAGCAAAAAAAGCTTTTAATTAGAGTTATATATAATATATATAGATAATAAAGATTGTGTAAAGGCAGTCTTTATTTTTTTATTGTATTTAGAATACCACAGGTTCTACCTGTGGTTCCGGAAAGCTTCTAGCGGTGAGTAGAAATAAAAAAACCTCCGTTGTAAAATTATAGTAGGTTTGCCGACCAAAACTATAATACA